>CASBPX010000211.1 GCA_949127735.1 Candidatus Obscuribacterales bacterium
GATGCGAGATAGGTTTGAACGCCCTTGCGGCCCACACGATGAAAATATTCAAAAATGAAACCGACGAAAATATTGAGCGCTTCGATTATCTCTTGGGCAGTCTCGACGTGTGAGTGCCGCATTTGATCAGCTGAATAGGCTTTAAAGTATTTACCCCCTGGTTCAACTCTGGCATCGCCGAAAAGCTCGAGTTCACTTAAGCCGGCAATAACTTTGCCAATAGCAATGCCTGTTTTCAATGAAATTGTATCTGCTGTCAAACCAACATCCGAAAGTAAACTTGCAACTACCTTTTTCACTTTCTCATAGTCGCTTAGTGTGTCGTCACTCTGATAACCTTCTTCAGCATTTTCACAATGAGCATCTGAAGCGTCATCTGAAGATTCGTCACTGGTATTCTGCACAATATCGTCAATCAGCTCTTGTTCTGCAAATGGATGACAGTTGGCAGGCGTCTCTTGTGTGCGTTTGGCAATCAAAAGCTTCAACAAAATGCCTGAAAATTCCAAAGCCTTCTCTGGCATTTCATCGGCAATGGCGACACGAAATTTTCTCGAGATATTATAGGAGGATGTCCCCGGAATGCCGGTCAATCTAGAAAATTCAGGTCCGCTAATTGTGAGGCCTTCCTCTAAGAAACGCGCCGCTGCTAAATAACCTTTGAACAGAGTGACTCGTTGTAAAATCGTTCCTGATGTGACCCAACAGGCCTCGCCGCAGTCGTTGCACTCTCCTTCACGCTCGCCAGGATTTCGACTAATACTTTCGCCCGAGCAGCGAGGGCAGCGCACAAGTCCAAGCTCTTGCCAATGATGACAAAAAATATCAAGGGCGTTGGCATCAGTTTGTACGTTCAATTCAATATCGGCCCAGATAACTGCTAAACGCTGGTCATTTTCAAATCGATCAAGCATATGAATTTCCTCCGTTTATATGTATCAACGGTAGAAACCAGCCAAAAGTTCAAAATTTCAGCTCTCGAATCAAGATTTTATGCATGTAAGCTGACTTTTATAGTAAATACAATTTCGCTGCTACTACCGTACCCCTGAGGCATCCGTCCTTCGGCGATTTCGAGATCGTCTTTCGCCTGATGGAAGAGAAAGTCGAGATCGTCGTCCGACAAATTGCCGCTCCAAGCGCACGCAGGACTAGTATCGCGTATGAACGGATAGTGCTTGTCGTCCTCGCTGATCGAAGCGAGCACGGCACTGGCGATCCTGTTTGCACAGACCGGCGCGCTATCCTCGTCGTTCGCAGCAGTGCGAGTTGGCTGGTAGCGAAGATGCACTCTTTGCCCCCGAAGGACTTAACCACGTCGCAGTGGTTACACAGCAGTGTCGAGGCGCGATTGGTATTGGTCATATAGAGCAATTGCCGATGCCTCTGCATCAGTGGTGATTTGCATCGAAAGAAAGCAAGCCAAGTCGTTTTGGTGCGGGCGACAGAGTCGTCGGGGAAATTCAGCTAGGTGATGAGAACAGGCGCATTAGCGATTTATACCGATCGATAAAATAGAGAGATAGATAATCTATCTGTGACAATGTGTTACTGCTAGAACAACATTCAAGATATTGAGGCTACGCAGAAAAAAAACGCAGATGACATATCGCAGCCAATCGTGGGAGCGTTAGCTGCGCTAAATTTGATACCGCATATAGTTGCAAACGAAAAATGCCTAAGCCGAATAACTGACTGAAATAATTCGGCAAATTCTTATAATTTTCCGAAAGCCGCAGACAAGCAGCGCTCATCTAGAGTGCCAGCATACGCGTACATGCGTAATGAAATTTTAAAGTGGAGAAAATTGTGAATAAAGCAAAAGTGTTTATATGGTTTGTAGTTGGTTTGTAGTTGGCTTGTAATTGAAATGTAAAACTGCCTGCATCTAATGGCAAAATGAGATAATCAATCACCAATCAATCGAAACCGATGAAACAAGCGACACGAATATTAATTGCATTGTTTGCCTCCTGGCTGGTCTGCCACACAGGCAATACTGGCGATGCTAAAGACCACCCGGTAGTTTTAACCGGACAAAAAATTTCAGCAGCAGATATCGCATTTGGTGAACAACAACTGAGACAGCTGATCACCGATAGACAGGAAATCAAAAAGATTGTGGAGCCGCAAAGTGTGCTCTGGAAGTGGACGGTTAGGCAATTTGCCGGGGAGGGTTTGCATCAGCGAATTTACTGGAATGCCGAAAACATGAGCGATAAAACTTTTGAATTTTACGCTGAGCATAATTCACCTACGCCGGAAGCCGCCGGTTATATTCGCTTGCGCAAAAATCACAAAGACGGAAAACCGGTGTCGGCTGATAGGCTTGCATCGGGAATGGTTTACGAGTTATTCAATATCCAAAATTCAACCGCTTTCGACAATTATTTTGAGTCGGCCCTGGCCGGCAAACTTACCGAAGAACAATGGATTGAGTCAAATACCAAGCTTGAATTTCTAGCCGAGCGAAAAAGTGCAGAGTTTTACAGACGCATTTATCTACCAATGGCAAAGGCCAAACACTTCTCGACAGACCCATCATATTGGGGCGCTGACAGGCCTGATACTTACCCAGCATGGAGGGCACAATACACAGATAAGTCGGAATATCCCTGGAGCTTCTGGGGCACATGGTACAGAAATGAAATTGTGCCATATCTAAAAGCTACAAGAAATATTAAGTGATCATTCCAGGCAATCACTTAGTACCGTATCAAGTGGCAGTTCTAAAGCCCTAACTGTCGGGCAATCAGCAAACGTTGAATTTCAGAGGTGCCTTCACCGATTTCGCAAAGCTTGGCGTCGCGCAGAAAACGCTCTGCTGGGAAATCTACAATATAGCCGTAACCGCCATGAATTTGCACGCACAGGTTGCAGACTTTAGATGCTACTTCAGAAGCGTAAAGCTTGGCCTGTGAGCCTTCCAGGGTGACACGTTTGTGGTGATCTTTCATCCAGGCGGCATGATAAAGCATCAAGCGAGCAGCGCTGAGTTGAGTCGCCATGTCAGCCAGATACGATTGGATAATTTGAAATTTTCCGATCGGCTGACCAAAAGCTTCTCTTTGTTTGGCATAACTCAAAGCGGCATCAAATGCGGCTTGTCCAATACCCAGAGCTAGCGCGCCGATAGAAAGACGTCCACCTTCAAGAGTTGTTAACGCTTGTTTGTAGCCTTCGCCTTCCTGCCCGATCAAATTCTCTTTAGGAATTTTGCAATCTTCAAAAGTCAAACTGGCTGTAGGGGAACCACGCATGCCCAATTTCTTTTCGACTTTACTGACGAAAAATCCGGGAGTGCCTTTCTCGACAACAAATGATGAAATACCTTTGCGGCCCTGCTCTTTGTCAGTCATAGCCATGATAATGGACACATCTGCATCAGTAGCATTAGTGATAAATTGCTTGGTGCCGTTGAGCACATAATGATCGCCAACCAACTTGGCTGTAGTTTTCTGCATCGACGCATCAGAGCCGGTTCCAGGCTCAGTCAAAGCCCAACAGCCAATATATTCACCAGAACAAAGTTTTGGCACATACTTCATCTTTTGCTCTTCAGTGCCAAACAGATAAAGCGGATTAGTACCGAGTGAAATATGAGCGGCATAGCTGAGACCGGTTGAACCGCATGCTCTGCCGATTTCTTCTACGGCAATCACGTATGAGCGATAGTCAGCTCCTGCGCCACCATACTCTGCGGCGATGGGCAGACCTAGATAGCCGAGCTTACCCAATTCTTTGAAATTTTCGATCGGAAAGCGAGCATTTTGATCAACTTCGTGAGCCTTCGGCGCAATTTCGCGAGTGGCAAAATCTCGAATAGCTTCTCTAATCGCCTGATGCTCTTCGTTGAGAAATTCACCAAATGGCAAAACGTCTTGCTCGGTCACTGAAGCGCCCACGCTGTCTCTCCCATAAAAACTTGACATAAAGCAGATCATAGCGTTAATCGTTATGATTGCGCACAATTCTTAGACTATAGAAAGAATTGGATTCGGCCCTCTTGCAACATGGGCTAATTACACAAATATTTTTCGACAGCTTGCACAATGCGGTCTGCCGCGTGACCATCCCCGAAGGGATTAACTGCCTGTGCCATTTTCAGGTATTGGGCATCACTGTTAAGTAACTCGCGCGCGCCAGCTACGATAGTGTCTTTGCTTACCCCTACAAGCTTTGCCGCGCCCGCTTCAACAGCTTCAGGACGCTCAGTATTGGTGCGCATCACCAGAACCGGCTTGCCAAGCGCCGGGGCTTCTTCTTGCACGCCACCTGAATCGGTGAGAATGAAATGACACCGCTGCATGGCGTGCACGAAAGGTACGTAATCAAGTGGCTCTACCAGATGCAGTCGATCGTGACCGGCAAATACTGGTTCGATTGATTCGCGCACCACTGGGTTTTTATGAATCGGATAAAGAATCTGCACATCGCTGAACTCATCAGCAATTTGCCGTAAAGCAAGAGCAATTTCATCCATACCTTGGCCCCAATTTTCGCGCCTGTGAGCCGTTACCAAGAGCACTCTATATTTTTCAAAAGCCGTGGGGCCGTACAAAGACTGATCGATATCATCTGCTTTTAAACGGTTGGCAGTATCCAGGAGCGCATCAATAACCGTATTTCCGGTCATAAAAACATTGTCGACAATTCCTTCATTTTTTAAATTTTGCACCGCCAGGGGAGTGGGGGCAAAATGCAATGTAGCCAGGCGACCAGTCTGGCGGCGTGCCATTTCTTCGGGAAAGGGATTGTAGCGATCGTTAGTGCGCAAGCCGGCCTCAACGTGACCCACGGGCACTTTCTGATAGAAAGCGGCCAGGGCCGCCGACATCACCGTAGTAGTGTCACCTTGCACAAGTAATAAATCTGGACGATCTTTCGTCAACAGCTCGTCAACACCGTTGAGCACTCGACCGGTAAGCTCTGCCAGAGACTGGCCGTGGCGCATGAGGTCAAGATCATAATTTGCCTTGACATCAAACCAGCGCATCATCTGGTCAAGCATCTCTCGATGTTGGGCCGTGATTGCCACCACCGGCTCCAACAGCTCAGATTTTCGCAGAGCATGCACCACAGGAGCCAGCTTGACAGCTTCCGGGCGCGTTCCAAAAACACACATAACGCGCTTTTTCATAGCCACATATTCTATAGCAAGTGCTGTCTGTTAGACTAAATTACTACTTGTTTAAGAAGAGGTTTTGTGGACGTTATCATTGAAGGAAGCATCAACCAGGAAGAATCGATGGCAGACGTCATCAATTCTGTGGTGGAAATAAAATCGTGCCAGACTCCAATCTTGCGCATCAATGACAATCACTCTGAATTACAAGGTCGCATTTTGTTTTCTGCTGGTGGATTCATACTGGGTGCAAAAATTGGTGTCACTGGTGAGTCCGGTTATGCTGCAGTTCGCAAGCTGATGCTGGTTTCAGACGGCAACTACGCCATTCTTGATCCGGTGCGTAAATCGACCACCGAACTCAATCAGTCTCTATGGTTGGCAACCGCCAAACTGGTGCCGATGTTACCTGATTTGCCAGCCGCTCCAGCTTCCATCGTCGACGCCCATCCTGAGCGCATTACCGAAAGCGCCGCGCGTCCTAAAACAGGTCAATTAGATCTGGCACCGATGATGTCTGCTGTTGCCGCACCAAAAGATGTGCCTGCGGTCGACCCGTCCATTCCTGTTGTGGTAGACGAAGAGCAAAGACAGACAGTTGGCTCCAAGCAGGTGTCGCGTAAATACAATGAAGGCAGATGGCGCACCGTTAAAACGCTTTTGCAGTTGACTGTATCGCTTTTAGTAGTTGTGCTGATCATGAATAACAGCGACATGATGTACACAGGTGCATACAAATTATTGAAAGCCGTTGGCATCGACACTGATATTTCACCCATGTTGCAGGGCCCACTGAGCGGTTATGTGCAAAAAATTAAAAAAGACATGGACAACGCTAGAACAAGAACACACAACGCCAAATAATGGTGCCACTAATGACAGTGCCCGGGCTATCATGCACTTTGCGCAGGAATTACTCTAATTGCACTCGCACGATCACTCTTGCGCTTACAGTTGCAACTGTTGTGACTGCCTGTGTGACGGCCTGGGCTGTGCCTGCCGCCCATGGTCAAATTGGCGATCAGAGACCGTTCCAGAGTAATTCAGGGCAGAATCTGATGTGGCATGATCCAGATTCCAATCCAGACTCAAAACCAAATTCCAATCCAGACTCAAAACCAAATCGCAAAACCAACAAAAAAAGCAAAGTATCAAAAAAACCAGTAGATCCATCGTCTTCAAGTGGCCCGTCAGTGCAAGGCCTGGCGCCAGATAATACTCTTATCGAAGAAACTGTAGCCAGCGAAGGTATGAATCGCCAGTTTTATATTCATGTACCCAGAGGTTATGACCACAGCGCCAAGCTGCCATTAGTAGTATGTTTTCACGGCGGATTCGGGCTGGGAGCCAGAATGGACGCCCTCACCGGACTGGATGCCTTAAGCGACAAAAACGGATTTTTGCTTGTTTATCCGCAAGGAATTAATAGACACTGGAACGACGGTCGCAATATCGATGGTCACGATCGTTATAACGACGTGCAATTCTTTCAAGACATGCTCGCTCACTTGGAGCGACGCTGGAATATCGACCCGCAAAGAGTTTATGTTGCTGGTATCTCCAATGGTGGCTTCTTCGCTCAGTATTTAGCTTTACATTTACCAACCAAAATAGCTGCTGTTGCATCAGTAGCGGCACCCTTGGCAGATATTATTCACAATACCCGCAAAGCAATTAAGCCAGTGTCGGTAATTTATTTTCTCGGTATGAGCGACCCTCTGGTGCCCTTCAAAGGAGGCCCAATTCACTATAAGAGTTTTCATGATCGTGGCAGCGTGATGTCTGCGGCAGACAGTGTTCAATTTTGGGTTAAAGGGAACCGCTGCAACGAAACTCCACGCACAGTCGATCTGCCCGACATCGATCCTAATGACGCTACCAGAGTAAAATATGCCCAATTTTCCGGCGGCCGTGGTGGCAGCGAAGTCGTAGTCTATGGTATCGAGGGCGGTGGCCACACCTGGCCTGGTGGCCCGCAATTCTTACCTGCTGGAACGGTGGGCAAAGTTTGCCGCGACATTAACGCCAGCGAAATTATTTGGGAATTTTTCAGAAATCACACGGCGCCCAGACAGTGAAGACGCAGGCCGATGTGCCGCCCGTGCCAGTTTCCGTATTGTCAGTTCCTCCTGGAACGGCGCACTAATTCTTCGACCTTATTTTGATCTATTGGGACGGCAGAACTATGTCTATTAGTATCTGGACCAGATTGATTTAATCCGATCAGCTTTCCATCTTGGTTGACTACAGGACCGCCGGACTGCCCACCTTTAACGTGATTACGTAAGCGCAGCTGGCTACCGTTTACATCCAGACCCAAATCACGAATATTGGCCGGGCTCATATCTTCTCGTAACTTTCTAATACCGTCTGAGGTACCTGGAGATGCATACAGTGCTCTGGACCCTTGTGGAAAGCCGAGAGAGACAACGCGGGCTCCCTGGCCGCCATCTTTAGCCACATCTTGCACAGCAGCTAACGGTTTGCAGATTCTTTCTGTGTCAGCCCCAGTCTGCAAAGCAACAACAGCTGTGTCTCGCTTCGGATCTCTTAATCGAACATCGGCAGGATAAGTTTTGCCATCAGATGTGATACCGCGAATGCCGGTTATTTTGACCTCTTTATCACTGCTTACGACGTGGTTTGCCGTTGCTACCAAACACTCGCCATTCTGCACATCTTTTCCAATCATAACCCCGCTGCCCATCGGACCATCTTTTGCACGCTTCGGATTTGGGTCCGCAGGAGAACTCATACGAGCATCAAATCTAATTGTACTTGGAGCCACAGAAGAATAAATGCTGGGAAAATCTAAGTGGGTCAAACCTGAGGGCAGATCTTTCATTTCTTTGAGATCTTTCATTCCTTTGAAGTCACAACCTCTACTATTTTGACCAGGCATCAATGTAAGCACAGTGCCGTCAGCGCCCTCATTTTTACAAGCCGTAGCATCGTTTTTGTTGAAACGTGCGACACTCTTACCACTTTGAGAATCGTCAAAAAGAATTTTTGAGGTCACGGCCGAATCTGTCGCTGCTTGAGGCCGTTCAGATTTTTGTTGTTTAATTTCAGCACTTTCAGACATTTAAATTACCGCAGTATTCAGCTGTAACCCATAGAACGCAGGGTCTGAGGCCTTAACAAATCACTGCTCGAATCTAACATTGCTAAGGTGAAAACTACGTGATAGCGACGAAAAAGGCAATGCCTCCTATAATCAAGCTTCTATTTAGGCCTGGGGCCTATTGCACTGCCATAACGGTCTACAGTTGACGGTGCTAATGGCTGCTCTTTCAAAAATGACGGATCAAGAATATATAGCTTACCGTTCTCAAAGCGCATGTTTTTCAATTGCCAGTCTATGCGAATGCCGGCCTTGGTAATGGCGTCACCAAAAGCATAGTACTGCTGCCTGAGAGCGGTCATATCAGCAGCGCTTAACTGACCAGAGATTAGTTGATATTGAAGATGATCGCCATCACCAATTTGCTCCATTTTAATCGCTGGCCGACCTTCAGGACCTTTGCCAACTTCGAGAATTTTTGGCAAACGTATTCCGATTGATTCCAGGCGTGTGTAAATTGCTTTTACCGCTTCCACATTGGTCGCTTGATCGAAATAGACCTTTGTTACTGTGCCATCACCGTTAGAATAGACTTTGCCTTCGTCACCTTCGCCAAGATAATTTTTCTTGTTGACGGCAATTTCTTTTTCGCGCTGAGTTCGAGTCGCCTTGCTCTCGGTTTTTACTTCCAGTGCCGCAGGCTCAGCCTTCGCCACTGGTACCGGCTTAGCGACTTCCACAGTCTTGATCATTTCAACCGGCGCGAGAGGCTCGATCGGCTTGACCACTTGAGCTGGTTTGAGTTGTTCGGCCAGGGCAAAAGGTCTTACCTTAACCGCACTAGCGCCGCCAAGCAAACCACCAAACAAGGCAAAATCTTTCATTCGTCCGGCCACTTCATCGAGTTTTGCCAGACCGCGTCCGTGGGTAATTGAGTCGAATTCAGCGTTGACCAGACCGGCAGGTAAGCCGCTCAAAACGCCCACGCCAGTAGCTTTAGATACGCGCGACAACAATAACGACTCACTGGTAGAAGCAAGCGCTTTAGTACCACCGAGCGACTTGGCCGTAACTCCAAGTGTGGCGAAAGTAGCGCCGTCAGTGAGGCCGGTCGCCAATCGTGATTCCCAGAAGTTTTTACCTTTTTCACTCGGAGTTAGAACTGAACCAACGATAAAACCAGTAGCGCCGTTCTCAACCGCCGCTGATGCCAGCGAAGTTGACAATTTCGAGCCCAAAGCACCGCGTACTGCGCCACGCGTCAAAACAAAAGGAACTATCATACCAATAGTTGAGCCTGCGGCTTGAATAAAACCCTCAGCCTTAGTGGTCGGTTTTGATGGATGCATGATGTCTAATTTAGGCAACTTCACGCCAGTTAGTTGACCACCCAGCTCAGTCAAACCGTTAAGGGGTCGCTGAACAGCCCCGTCAAAAGTCGAAGCAACCACTTGCGTAGCCAGAGACTGTTTTTCGGTCGGCTCCTCAGGGCTTCGTTCTATTGGGCACATGATTAAACAATTCCAGTCGTAGATAGCCGGCAATGTCTATATACCACCCTGCTAGTAAATAATACGGCCCAGTGGTGGCCAATGCAGTGATCACTCAAACAAGTGAATTTTGGGAGACGTTTTTTTAACTCCACGCTTTTCTGTTCGTCCAACTCTCAAATCAAGATGTCATAGCTTAGACATTTTGACAATTTGATCGATGGCGTCGCCGCTAAAGGTGGTGTAAGCAATATCGAGGTCGCAGATTTGTCCAGCATCTGCCAGAACTTTTAGAACTGGCGCGATAATATCTACGCGCTGGGCGTTCAAGCCGAGCAGCCTGGGCAATAGCCAAACCCGCTGATGTAATTCTGGTATCGAAAATGGTGGCCACATCTGGCCTGGTGGCCCACAATTCTTACCAGCTGGAACGGTGGGCAAAGTTTGCCGCGATACCGTTGAATCGAACTTACTTAGATTCGTCCCAAGGGGGCACTTGCTTAGTTTCTCCTGGTTTAATTCCATTTAGATGTTTTATGACGTCGTCAAAACCTTTATCGCTTTTCTTGTAGTTAAACTGGGCATTCATTGATGCACCGGTGGAGTCACTTCTTAAGTTAAGAGTGATCGAGCCGTCCTTTTCCAGCCAAGCTTCACCAATTGAGTCGGGCATATTTTTATCATGCGTCACTCGATTCTTGCCATCTGCCTGAGCATCAGGTTTAGAATAGGTACCTTCAAGTAATTTGGGCGCATCACAGCCCACATCAGTTGACTTACCCGGATCGGAACTTCGATCACATTCTTTGCTCATTTGTCGCTTTCCTCTCATTACACTTTTGAAAGTTTGTTGATTGCTTTTCTGCTTCAATTTTGTGATCGGTTGTGCTGTTCCTTCATCACTATTCCCAATCAGCAGAATTAGGATCAACAGAAATCGCATCGCATTTGCTAGTTTCATACACATTTGTCAATTTGCCACCGATCGTTCAACTATTTACCTGCTGCTAGCCTTTTTTTAATCGAATCTGCGACGTTGGGGAAAAGTCGTAATACTTCAGCGGTTTGGCTTCCGTTAGTTGATGATCCGTTAATCGCTCCATACACGTCAGCAAAAGTTTCTTCTTGTCCAGCCTTGTTTTTCTGGAGTAGATATCTATGAGTGTTTTGCTCTGCAGGTGTCAATTTGGCCACATCTTGCTGAAAGGCTTTTTGGAAGTCGCTCGAGTGTGAGAAATTCGACAAAGCATGGTCCATGGCATGACCAGCTTCATGGCGAACCAGACCCGCTGTGCGGTCAGACAGGCCGGAATTAGTCCTCTCTGTTACGGCAATTTGCTTGCTTGCCGGCATATAGGCTCCATCCGCATCATCCCAGGTTTTACCGGGCGGCCAACCCCGAGGGCGCACATTTGCGAGGGAAGGGTCTATTTCTGAAATTTTCCCAGCAAGGGCAAATTTCATTCCCTGTTCGGCAAGCAACTTCCGATCTGATTCGGGAAGCTTTCTTATTTCATCGAAAGCCTTCTTATGAAACTCTGGCGAGCCGCCAAATACTTCTGCTTTTAAGCCAACATTGTCTGTGTAAACGGTTTTGCCAGAGGGGTCCGGGGTTGTCCCCTTCTTAGTTGAAATTAGCAATCCCAGTCTTGGTGCGGATTTGAACTGAGTGTATCATGCTGCTCGTTTTGTTTTAATTGTTTTGTTGATTCTTTTTTTGAAATTTA
>CASBPX010000212.1 GCA_949127735.1 Candidatus Obscuribacterales bacterium
AGTTTCGAAAGCAAATATATGCTGGCACTTGTGCTGTTAGCCGCTGCTCTAACTTTTATTGCTTACAAAGGAATTCTCTTCGACTTTTTTGCCGGAGACGACTTTGGCCATCTTGTATGGCTCAAAGAAGCGGTGCGAAATCCTGAAATGATCTGGCGCAATTTTCACAGTTCGTGGTTAGACGGCACCAACACTAAGTTCTATCGCCCGTTGATTTCTGTTTTCATGGTTTCAGATTACTTAATTTGGAAAGGCAACGGCTTTGGCTTCCACCTCACCAATTTGCTTTTCCATATAAGCAGCACGATTTTTATATTTTTCATTGCTCGCGAATTAGCTGCGCTGACGATAAGAGAAGAAGAGGGCGCCAAGGAAAGGCACAAATTCAAAGCCCTGCCTGTTTCTTTAACGCGTTACTGGCCATTCATTGCCGCTGCCGTTTTTGGCCTCTATCCTCTGCACATCGAAACAGTGTCGTGGATCACAGGCAGAGTTGACGTCATTGTCACCGCTTTCATCACCTCATCATTCTGGTTCTATTTGAAAGCCAGACGCACATTGCCTGGGGCGAAGGGCCGAAAAACAGCGATTGTGGTGTCACTGATTTTGCTTACTCTCGGATTGCTTTCTAAAGAGATGGCAATTACATTGCCGGCAATTTTTGTTTTGCTGGAATTGCTTTACGCCTCGCCGCAAGATGAGCCAAGAACAGTACTTGCCGGTGTCTTAAGCCCCGTTTACTGGATGCGAGCAGCGAAGAATACTGCGATTTTTTGGGCCTTAATAGCAGTTTATTTTGTGGTGCGGTTTTTGGCTCTGGGCACACTGGTTGGCGGATATGACAATTCGCTGTTTTTCGTCTCTAACATCAAGGGCTTTATCAGCTCATGGTTGAGTGGTTTAAAAATGTTTGTCGAACCGCTCAATCGCGAGCTCTTCGGCCATGGCAACATTTTTACCAAACTCTGGAATTTATACTTAGGATTAATTGGCATTGGCGTTCTAATCAACTTGATTTTGACACCAGCCCTGGGTCGACTGTTTTTATTCTTAAGCGGATGGCTGGTACTGTCGCTGGTGCCAGTCTATAAAGTATTTGCTATCGGCCACGATTTGCAAGGCAGCAGACTGGCTTATGTAGCCACTGTTCCACTGGCATTGCTTTTTGCTTTAGCAGCAGTGGTAATCAGCCGTGGTCTGAACGCGCGCATTCAATTGATCTCTCGAAATTCACTGGCTCTCGGATTTTTAGCGCTATGTTTCTATGTGCTCAATATCAACAACACTGCCTGGATTGACTCAGGCAATAGTGCCAACAGCATCAGAGCGGCTCTCGGTAAGCTTTACCAGCAGGTGCCGGGAGACCCGCAAATGCTGTTTGTCGGATTGCCTGATCAGATACACGGCGCTTATGTTTCGCGCAATGCCCTGGAAGGTATGACCCGCACGCCGCAACTTCACCGCGACATTTATAACGCCATTATGGTCAACCCCTTTGAACCAATGATGCCTTTCGGTTATTTGAAAGACACTCTCTATAGCGACCGCAACAAAATTTTAGTCTACCGCTGGAAGGGCAGCTACAACAGCGGAGGAGATTTTGAAAAAGTCATTCTGGATGACATTGATCGATACCCAGTGACTGAGACAAAAGTCATTCCTGGTCAAGTGATAGAAAATGCACAGAATCCTATAGCTCCTCATTCAGAAAAGAATGGACGCCCGGAAGTCACTTTTGATGCGGGCTCAGGCAACGCTTACGCTATTGAATTTGTGGCTGTTAAATTGAGAATTAACAGCTCAAGCGAGGCCTTTAAGCAGGCAGCAGCTAATGAAGGTGCCGACCTTCTTTACACCAATGATGTAGTTACTGAGTTTAACAACAAGAGCCGCACACCGACACCGATGCCGACTGAGATTGGCGAAGCGACATTGGTTTTCCCTCTGCGCAGCTTGCCTGAATGGAGCCTGGGTGGCAGATCGCATATTCTCAAATTGCGTTTACCTCACCACAGCGATTGTTCTATTGAAGAAGTGCGCATTGTGCCGGCGCAAGATCTAATTCCCAAAATCAGTTTTCCGAATTCTGGATATCTCGGCAGCAAAGGCTTCATCCATCTTTCTAAAGCGAAAGCAGCAGACAAATTTAGTTATGACCTGAGCAAGATCAAAGACGATGCTATCGGCGCTGAAATGGAAATCACCAGAACCAATTTGATGTTCGAAGAACAAAATTGCAGCCGCAAAAGCGCAGTAGCTCTTTCGTACAAAAACTTCGACGGTAAAGCTGGCACTATCCAACTGAAGCGCGACGAATTTCCGGGTGTGGGGCTTTATCAGATAAGACTGTGGCCGCGGTTTAAAGACGGCCATATGGGTCAGGCGAGCGATCACATTGTAGTGGCGGTAGATTCTTAATTTGGCGGTTCTTTTTTTTCAGACGGTTTTAGTTTAGTAGGTTCTTCTTCGGACAAAATTTTTGTGACCAACTTCTCCGTCAAATCAGTTCGGTAGGCACCAAAGAACACTAAGCCTGCACCAATAAAAAAGCTCGCCACTGAAAGTGATATGGCAAGTTCTCTATCTACGAGTTTCTGAAGTGACATTGCCAAGCAGTAGGCGCAAGCAACTACAACTGGGATAAGCAGTAGATGACGGAACAAGTCGAAAACGCGCATGCCCTCGATTTCTTCCAATTGTGAGCATGAGCACTCCCACATATTTTGGCCTATGGCGCTATAGATTTTTGTGAGCGAGCCGACAACGGTTACAATCGCCAGAGCCAAACCAATGAAGACTGGAGGAGTGGCGAATCTGGAGGACAGAAGGCCGCTAGACGCAATCAACACGCCGACGCCAAAGCAGACAAGCATCGCCAGTAAATAGAACTTTTCGCTGTGCACGAATGTTGCGTGGGCGATTCGATTAACGATTTCGAGTTGGTGTCGGGGCAATTTAGACTCGCTTCCGCTTCCACGTAGTTGGCCAAAGTCTATATACCCCTTTTAGGCGGCCAAATTACGGATAACAGGAGGGCGTGTGATGCCAAAGCTTAAAGGCCACCTGGCGACTGCACTCCCTCTAAAACTCCTAAAGAATTTTACAACTGATAGGTTGTAAAACTATACAACTTAAGGGTTGTAAAATTCCTTAGGCGCGCGAAAACCACTCCCCCGACCAAAGTCCAGAAGCCGCAAAATTCACTATTCCACCGGTTTAAGCAAAACCCGAGTACCAGCCATGCGGCGAGTGACATTATTCTCGTCAAAATAAGAGAGCAAAGCCATGGCATATTTGCGCGTGGTGCTCAGACCTTCGCGAAAGTCTGAGGGAGAAATTTCTTTTTTACTCAACCACAATTTAGAAAGCAACAAATGCGCTGCTCGAAGCTTTCCTTCGGAAGCGACAAAATCGTGATCCACAATTTGCACTTGCTTATTTTTGACCATCTCACCAAGCACAAGCCGCATGCGCTTTCCATCAATATTGACTTGCTTGGCCAGGTCATCGATTTCTAAACATGGATGCTGATTTAAAATGCTCATTACCGAATCGCGCAGTCTGTTAGCAGCTACAAAAGCAGGATCGTTAGCAGCTGCTGCTGCTTCATTCGCCGCTTTCAATGCCTCTTTTTCAGCCTCATCATCGCGTGTAAAAATGCGATCGCCCTGACGTGAGAGCAAGCGTTTGTCAGACAAATCGGCCACAATGGCCTGCATCACCGGCCGCGTTAAAGTATTGAAAGTCTTTTTGCGCATGGTCTCGATGCTCACACCAAAACGTCCGTTGTCTTCATTGGTCATCAAAGTTTTAAGCAATACCAGAATTTTCTCACCGATTTGTTCGCGAGTTGTCACCGCCATATACAAATCAGCAATGCTGACCACAGCTCCACTTGCTAGCGCGCTTTCGGCCGCAGCCTGCAGTTGCACAAAGGGCAAGAACCAGTGCAGCTGCGACAAATTTACAGCTTTAAGTGGATGCGCGGCCACAACTAAAGTAAATGCTTTTTGCTGGGCCTCAGCGCCGCCTTCTATCAGTAGGGCACTGACATCATGAAGAGTTTGTCTCGTCAGCCAGCGCGGACGGTCAATCATTAAAATAGCACCACCAGCAATGCCATCGTCACCGTAGCGAACGATATAACGATTTGTTGGCCTGGCTACAATGGGCTCGCTTAAGTGTATATGACCAAACATTTGCCCGTCGTCAGATTTGGTTTTCTCAAGCCAACGCAAAGTGCCTTTGGCTTCGGCTGTGCCGTGATAAAGCTTGACTGGTTGCGGCGAAATCGCTACTTTGTGTTCGTCAAAATCAAGGCCGCCATGGTCTGTAATGGCCACAATCAAATTTTGCACAACCACGCGATCATCGCCGGCAAGGCATTGTCCGCGAGCGACAGCGCCGCCGTCTTTGACTGCCAAATTTACAGCTAAGCGCTGACCGGCTGTGGCTTTATCAACTTGCTTGCCAAAGCTTTCCATACCGCGCACACGGGCTTTGACACCGCCCGGTTCCACCGCAATTTGATCGCCTACGGCAATTTGACCTTCAACTAAAGTGCCTGTGACCACAAGTCCGTAACCAGATTTGGTGAAAGCGCGATCGACCGGTAGGTAAAGGCTCGGCTTTTTGGTTACTGTACTATCGGCAGAGGCGACGGGCGCATCTTCGCAATCCCCAACGTTCAAATGCTCAGCCGCCGCTGGGATGTACTCGACTTCGTCTTGCGCCATTCCACTTAAATGAGTAAAAAGCACATTCTTGAGTTCTTCAATGCCGACCGATGAAACTGTTGACACCGGCTGCAGTGCCAGAAGCTCAATGTCGTATTGAGCGAGCAATGCTTTCACTTTGCTTTCAGCTTGCGCAATTTCTTGCTCTGAAGCAATATCAATTTTTGTCAGGGCGACAATACAGTGCTGCACGCCAAGTAAGCTCAAAATTTTCACATGTTGCAAGGTTTGCGGCATGGGGCCTTCATCAGCTGCAACCACCAGTAGTGCACTGGCGATGCCGCCTACTCCGGCCAACATATTTTTCAAAAATTTACCGTGACCAGGCACATCAATAAAACCAAGCACAAACTTATTATTGTTTTCACGCGGCTCAAAATCTAAATGAGCAAAACCGAGGTCGGTAGTCATTTCTCTTTCTTGCTCTTCTTTCAGGCGGTCGGGGTTAATGCCCGTCAGCGCTTTAATAAGAGAGGTCTTACCATGGTCGACGTGACCGGCAGTGGCGATGGTGCAATAAGAGGTCGTGATTACAGGTGGCATGCTATTTCCAAGGTTCAAAAATTAAAGATATGCGATCGATGCCATCTCGACAGGCTAATGACTATCAGATCAGTTTTATTATCCAACAATCGCGCATGCTGAGAGTTTGCTAAAAGGAAAAAACAACAAAGCACTGTAGAATCGTCACTCGGCAAGCCGATAATTATCTGGAGATCAAGTGCTTCATCAATTTCTCGATCCGATTTTGCTCTGGATCAAAAGTGGCGTCGAACAAGGCGGCTACCTGGCCGTTTTGATTATGATGGCGATTGAATCAGCCAATATTCCCCTGCCCAGTGAAGCAATCATGCCCACTGCGGGCCTCTTGGTTCAAGAGGGCAAAATGAATGTGCACTTGGCAGCGTTAGCCGGTGCCGTCGGTTGCGTTGTCGGCTCAATTCCATCGTATTTTCTCGGCATGCTCGGCGGCAGACCGTTTCTCACCAAATACGGCCGTTACTTCCTCTTAAAAGAAAAAGACATGGAGCTGGCTGACAAGTGGGTAACGAAATACGGTGACATGACATTTTTCATCTGCCGTATGCTGCCCGTGGTGCGCACATTCATCTCCTTTCCTGCCGGCGTGCTACGCGCACCGCTGGGCAAGTTCCTGATCTACACATTTATCGGATCGCTCGTCTGGTGCTACTTCCTCACCTATGTCGGCATCTGGTTCGGCGATAACATGGAACAGTTCCGCGACATCTGGCACAAATTTGATTTGCTGATTGTGCTCGTCTGCGTTGGTGGCTTCGGCTGGTACCTCTGGCGGCATCTCAAACACGACTGACAAAAACGCAGAGAAATCTTTGAAAAATTCTCTGCGATCTGGCCATTGCTATTTTTTATACTGCCGACGCCTGGTGTCCTGGCGTATCTCGAGCAGTTCATTCAAGAGTTTCTGCCTGTCTGGGCCGTCCCAACGCTTGAGCCAGTCTTGAATCGCTTGCTGAATCATGCCGCTTTTGTCAGGCGAATGAGTACCGTAAAGACGCTTGAGCTCGAGCCAGATTGACTGCAAAGCGGCCAGCTGATCGGCTGGAAGTTTGATTGTGTAGGCCACATAGTTGCCTTTGGCACTGCCCATGAGCATTTGCTCTGACAAATAAATGTCGGCGTTGGCGGCTACAGTGTCGAGCGCCTTCATTTCAGCGAAGCCGGGAATGATCTCGCGCGGCCCCTCATCTTCAAAAGAAAACGTACTTTCAACGTCGATGTCAGACTCAACTTGAGCATGGGCATCGGCCGAATGCGGCGCCTGGACCAAATCAGCGGGCGCGTCTTTGCGCGCAGCTTTATCAGCTTGCTCGTTGTCACCTTTCTTTTGCGAACGCTTGTCTTCCAAGTTGAAAGTCCTGTGGAGGCACCCTTGCACACCAATGCAATTGTACATGTAACCTGTGCGGAACGATGCGGAGGCAGTTTAGAATGGGAAGATTACTAGTAGCCAGTTGATTTTTCCGCCGCCAGGCTATTTGATAGAGAGTGTAGATCGCAGCAATAAAGATGATTCAAGACCTTATTCGAGCTTTTATTCAACGTTTGATGCACGATAAAATCCTCATGGCCATTGTGCTTATAGGCATTGCGGGCATATTTTTCAGTGGAGTTAGCCCGCAAGAAGACCCTGCAAAAACAGGTTCCAAGCGCGGCACTCAAACGAAACCGCTGCCTGCGGCCGAAGATGACCCGGAAAAAGCAGCAGACGCAAAACCTAATCCTAAACCTGCTGAGCAAAAACCAGCCGAAGCAGCGGCGCAACCGGCTCCGTCATCGCTGACGCCTAAGCTGGCGGCAGACTTTGTGCACTGGTGGATCACCAAAGCCATGGACTACCAGATGGCCTCAGCCGTTGCCAATCACAAAGAAGCCGATGCCTGGATGCTTCCTGAGGCTAAAAAAGCTTTCGAAGAGATGTATTGGAACGCCGGAGTGCAGCAAGGAATCGCTTCAGGCAATACTGTAGGCTCTTTCCAGCCGGTCTCGATTCAGCCGGTGGCCACCAACCCTGATGGCTCGGTGGTTGTGACCGTCACAGGCACGCTGGTGATGCAAATGTCAGGCCAGCCGCCCGCCAGCCAGCAGCTGACAATGGATTTTCTTGTCAAAAAAGCCGGTGAAGGCTGCCGAGTGGCGGCATTCTTCAACCGCGCCGTGTCGCCGGTACAACAGCAATAAAGTTTGTGCGCAAAGATTCGCAGCATTGTGATGTATGACATTTGACCGTCAAAAGTCTTGTGGTATATTGATCCAACGCTTTTCACGCTTAGAGCCGACTGTCAATCAGTCCAGCGCTGAGTTTCGCGTGATTCTGCCGAGGTAGCTCAGTTGGTAGAGCAAAGGACTGAAAATCCTTGTGTCCGCAGTTCAATTCTGCGTCTCGGCACCATTTTTAAATTAAAGCCTACGAGGTTGATCATGCGCAAATGGATCAATCTTCTTTTCACTTTGCTCCTGACTCTTTGCTTGCAGTCGGCCCTGTGCGCGCGAGCTGCTGATCCACTTATTTTTCTCGTTAAACCATATATGCAACTCGGTTATGAGACTAAAGCCGATGCCACAACTGCCACTATTGTCTGGTTTACCGGCACCATGGGCGGCACTAAAAAAGATGCAGCCCAGGCTGAGCAAGAACAGCAAAAATGGCGGGTGGAAGTTAAGTCTGGCAATTCGCCAGATTACAGGCTAGCAGAATCTGTATTAGAGAGATTGGTGGCCATGCCGGGGATGACTACACCGGTAAAAAAATACACCGCCCGCTTTACGAAATTGACTCCTGGGGCCAGCTTTACTTACAAATTGTCCACTGGTGGAAGCGAAGTTTTTTCTGCCACTGCCACTGCCAAAAAATCTGCTGACCAGCCTTATAAAGTAACCATATTTGGTGACTGCGGAGCCAACACCGACGGCCAGCGCGCCATCGCTCAACAAGTTTTCAAAGCCAAGCCTGACCTGATAGTAATTCCAGGCGATATTGTTTATCAACACGGGCTCTTCCATCAGTATCTAACTAATTTCTTTCCTATCTACAATCAAGATGCTGAAGATTCGTCGCAAAAAAATGCCAATAAAAATCTCAGCGTACCAATGTTGCGCTCAACGCTTTCAGTAGGAGTGCTCGGCAATCACGACATTGCCCTTGATGGCAAAGGCACTAATTTTGAAAAGCATCCTGATGCCATGGCTTACTTTGTTTTCTGGAACCAGCCGCTAAACGGCCCGGGCACCGGATACGGTGACAGAAATACTCCACCCATTGTGGGCGACGAACGCAAACTCGAACTCTTTAAAAAGTCTGCCGCTGACGCTTATCCGGCTATGGCGAACTTTTCTTTTAATTATGGCAACTCTCACTGGACAGTTCTCGACGGCAATTACTACATGGACTGGACCGACGCCAAAACCCGCAAATGGCTAGCTGATGATCTGCGCAGCGCGCAAAAAGCCACCTGGAGATTTGTCACTTTCCACCAGCCCGGTTTTAGTATTGACTTGCCTCACGGCAACGAACAGCGCATGCGCCTGATTAGCGACCTTTTGAAAAAATACAAAGTAGATATGGTATACGCCGGCCACGCTCACTGTTATGAAAGAAGTTATCCGCTCACATTTTTACCGAAGGCCGGTCGCAAGAACTTCACTCTAAATGCTAATGGCACCGTCACTGGTGATCTGACAACTGACGCTGATTACGACGGCATAACCAAAACTAAACCTAACGGTACGATTCACATAGTCACCGGGGCCGGTGGAGCCCGGCTATATATGCAGGGCTTGCCATCAGATTTTATTCTCAAATATGACTCTAACGATTATTCCTTTACCGATATGGATGTCAACGGCAGAACGCTGACAGTCAAACAAATCAACAGTAAGGGTAAAGTGATCGATCAGTTTGTTGTTACCAAATGAGCGCGGGCTCCGGCAGCAACTTTGGCTTTGGCTCCGGCAGCGGCGGAACACCGAATCATTCCATCTCGGGCAGCTGGATGGGTCAGTATTTTTATTTCGGCCGTCCTGGGGAGAATGGTGGTAGCTTCGAAGCGGTTTTTATCGAAATTGGCCCACATCTAGAGGGCAGCATTTTAGACGACGGCCAGCTGGGTGAAGCCATGGTCAATGGCAGCTTTACCTATCCAGATTTACGCTTTTCCAAAAAATATTTCAAAAGCAATTTAGACCCTGTTGAATATGTCGGTACTATGAACGCCGACGGTAACGTAATATCAGGCACCTGGTGGATTCTACCCACTTCAGCTGGCGGTGGCGCTGGTCTTGGAACCTGGATCGCCAGACGGGCTGACAGTGGCACCGAGCTGGAAGATGATGAAAAATTCGTTTTAAAAGATGAGGAAATCGAGAGAGTTTTCCAACCTTCACACAGTTAACAGCAGTAAAATAGAAGCGAAAAAAACAAGAATAGAGACTCGAAATTACAGGAAAAACATAAGATGCAAGTTGCTCACTACTCCCTAATGATACTTTCGACCCTGGTATTGGTGGGCGGCATTATTGGCTTCAAGAAAGCAAAGAGTAAGGCCTCATTAATTGCCGGCGTCGCCAGCTCTGTGGCCCTCGACATTTGCTTTGTCCTTGGCTTTGTCAACATGCAAGTAGCACTGATAAGTGGCATGGTAGTGATTACATTGCTAGATATAGTGTTTATCATGCGCTTGATCAAAACCAAAAAATTCATGCCTGCCGGAATGATTCTCATACTTTGCATTATCACTCAAGTAATCATTATGTCTAACTTGTCTTTTGCAATAGGCGTTCCGCTCTAGTATAACGGCAATGAATGGCTTTCAGTGCAGTTTTGAAATGCTTTTCATCAATGCACCAGCGGTTCGTAAAAAATCCTTTGCACCGAATACGGTGATACCAAAACGAAAAGAATGGCGCCAGCGATTCTCAGCGTTGTGGCAGCGTCAAAGGGCGCGCGCAATAAATCACAGCCAGGCGTTTTCAATCAGCTATTGCCATAGAGACGCGGAAACAGCGCATCTAGCGAATTTTGGCCGATCCACAAGCTGCGCATAGCAGCCATTATAAACGAACCCAGAACAACTAGTAACCATTTTGGCCGATTATTTGGCCGATCTTGAAAATCGAAAATAGCCCTCAAAAAGGCCGGCTCTGAATTTCTTTTGCTTTAGCCAGATCTTTAGCCTCAGCACTTTTTTGTCCTAACTGAGCATAGACAGCAGCACGTTCAGTGTAGGTTTTTGCAGAGTGTTCAATTTCAAGAGCTTTAGTAAAATCATTTAGGGCAAGTTGTGCATTTTTATTTTTGCGATGCAGTCGTGCTCGCATGACCAACGATTCATCATCAAGTGGAGTAGTCTTAATCACCTTAGACAATTCGTCAATTGCTTCTTGGTAGCGGCCCGCAAGATCTAGGCAGCGAGACAACTGTATGATTGTGCGATCTTGATTGCGCAGACCAATGGAGAGGCGAAAAAATTTTGCCGCCTCGTCATAGCGTTTCAATTCTTGCAGTATTGCCGCTTTGTTGAAATATGTATTCTCACTTGGTGGAACTTTGGCAATGTAAATATCCATGTTTGCCAGAGCTTCGTTATAACGGCCTAAACTGGCGTATGTGCCACTGCGTTCCCGATATGCCGCCACGTCAACCTTCTTTGCCTTCAGCGCTTTCTCTTCGTATTTCAGCGCTTCGTCCCACTGCCCTTGAATATTGTAAAACTTAGCCATATAGCGATAATACTCACCGTTATCAGGATCAAGCTTGATCGCCATATTCAAATCCTGCACAATCTCTTTATTCATCGTCGGATCCATTTCAGGATCTTCTATATAACTGCGTGCCAAAAAAAAGTACATTGGTGCTGTAGTTTCAGGCCGATGGCAAAAAGGCATGAGCACCCTTCGGCCTTCCATGACATGGCCTGAGCAAATTAGCTCAATAGCCTGGTTAACTCGAACGCTGGCAACAGATGGTTTTGCCGGTGGAGCAGCCGCAGCTGCTGCTATAAAAACATGGCCGAAAGTAACGGCGATCAAAGTCTGCAGCGGAATATTTTTTCTGTGCTTTAAAAAGCTCACTTAGCAATTCCTGTGCCTACTTACTCAGTATAGCCCCTTTGATTAGACTAGACACCTTCGAGCTACATCAGCAACTTCTGCTGCACTCCCGAAACCAACTGTTTCTGCATATTTTCATAGCGTTCCAAATCTGATTTTGAGCGATCCATTTCACCTAGCAGAGCATAAATTTTGCTGCGACTCTGATAAGCAAAACGAGAGTGTGGATCATTGACCATGGCGCGCTCCAGCAAACTTAGCGCACTGGCGGCACCTTCAACTTCTGCCTTAGCTAGTGCGAGAGTGACCAGACAATTACAGTTGATGTGGTCGATTTCGAGAGCCCGAGTACACTCAGATGCGGCATCAGCAGCCCGCCCTAAAGCCAGTAAGCAACGTGCTCTTACAGCCATTGCTTCTACATCAAACTGATTTTTGACCAGAGCCTGCTCGCATTGCGATAAGCAATCATCAAACTGCTCTTTAGCGAGATATATTCGCGCACGCAGCGTGTTGACAGTGCTCAAATAAGGCTGCAAAGCCAGCACCATATCACAATCAATCATGGCTTGATCGAGAAAATTGGCTTCTGTTAAAAGCGTAGAGCGATAGAAATACCCAGAATAGAAATGAGGATACTCGGTCACCAGAGCGGTTGCACATTGCACAGCCAGCTCGCCTTCGCTAAGGCCAATATATGACGACGCCTGAATGCCAAGAAAGGCTTTGGCATTCACGTCTCGGGGAATGCTGGCGCAAATGCTCAACGCTTCTTCAAAGCGATAACAGTGGCAATAATAAGTAGCGGTAGTCAGTGGCACGAGATAGCTTTTACTGCCCATCTTATTTAACTGCTGCACGCTAGCTTCGGCCTCGGCTACGCGATGCAGCTCTAACAAAGCGGCATTTCTAACGAAATAAGCATTTTCGCGCAGTTTTCTAATTTTTAAAACACTGTCGCAATCGGCAAGGCACTCTTCAAATTTGCCCATGTGTAAACGCGCATATGCTCTATTGAGATAAGCGATAAAATCTTTGGGATCGCGGGTGAGAACCACTTTGCAGTCTTCTTCGCCTTCAGCAAAATCGCAATAATTCATGCGTACGATTGCTCTGATTTTGTAGCCCAGAACACCTTTTGGATCTTGGCTAATAAGTTCTGAAGACAAATTGAGGGCGCCTTCAAGATCGCCGCTATAAAGCAAGCTGCATGACTTTGACCAGAGCACCAGTGCATTATTTTCGTCAAGCAACAGAGCGGCATTATTGATCTTCAAGGCCAGCAACGGCCGGCCGCCGGCACAAAAGGGCAGCGCAAAGACAGCCATTAATTCAGGCAGACAAATTAAGAAAAGCTGCAGCGCGAAGAAAAAGGTCAGGGCCTCCAAGTGACCGCCGACAATGCCGAACAAAAAACAGACCAGAAATGAGGTTCCCAGAACACTCAGTCGCCATGGCGTTAATGCAGAATTTTTTCGCAAATCAATCCTCAGATAACCATGAGGCCGATTATTTTTTGAGCTTGGCTAATCTCTCTTTAGCGGCCAGCATGGTTTCTTCTTTGCGGCTGAAGCAAAACCGCACGTAGTTGTGGCGGGTTTCAGCATCAGGACCGAAGAAACTACCACCTGGCACTACTGCCACACCAATGTCTTTAACGAGATGTTTGGTGAAGTCCATGTCTGATTTAAAACCAAGTTTGCTGATATCACAAAAGGCATAATAGGCGCCTTGGGGCTTGAAGTAAGGAATGCCTACGCCATCGAGAATATCGAGCATCATGGTGCGGCGCTCAGTATATTTTGCTTTCAGTTCGTCATAATATTTGTCTGGCATGTTGATGGCGGTGACACCTGCACGCTGCAGTGGGGCCGGAGATCCAACAGTGAGAAAATCATGCACTTTGCGAATCGGCAAAGTCAATTCGGCATTGGCAATTGCCCAGCCCACCCGCCATCCGGTGACGCTGTAGGTCTTCGACAAACTGTTGATTGTGACAGTTAAATCGGCCATTCCAGGCAGCGCAGCCATGGAGACATGCTTGGCACCATCATACAAAATGTGCTCGTAAATTTCGTCAGTGAAAGCAAGCACATTGTGTTTCTGACAGAGTTTGGCGATGGCAGTCATCTCTTCCAAGCTAAAAACTTTGCCGGTAGGATTATGAGGAGTATTGATGATAATGGCGCGAGTCTTGTCGTTAAAAGCTTTGGCCAGGTCAGCTTCATCGAATGTCCAATCAGGTGCATGCAGTTTCACATAACGCGGCTTGGCGCCACACAAAATTGAGTCAGGGCCATAGTTCTCGTAAAATGGCTCAAAGACAATCACTTCATCATCAACGTCAACCAGTGCCAGCATGGTGGCAACCATAGCTTCAGTGGCGCCGCAGCAAACCGTGATATCGGTTTCTGGTTCTACTGTGAGACCGGTGAATTTCTTAAATTGATCCGCCAGTGCTTGCCTTAAAAATTTATCGCCCCAGGTGATGGCGTACTGATTGACATCGTCTAAAACCGCCCGAGTTACCGCTTCTTTTAGCTCTGATGGGCAGGGGAAGTCAGGAAGCCCCTGGGCCAGGTTAACGGCCTTGTGCTGCGCCGAGAGCCGCGACATTTCGCGTATCACCGACTCTTGAAACTGATCTGCCCGGTTGGACGCGACTTTACGGGTGGACTGCATTACTTACCTACCTCTGGGCCTCACAGGGCTGGAAAACTTAAATGACAGATACATGATATCGCCCTGGCTTGTAATTTGTCTTCATGTTTTTCGCATGATGCCTGGGAACGCTCGCTGATGCTGTAAATTGACAATGCCGGTCACGAGGTCCACAGCTATGAAAGATAAGTCGACAGAACGATTGCTGGCAGCAAAAGAAGCACTCGGCCGCGGCGATCATAAAACCGCGCTGAAAAATGCCTGTGTCGCCATAAGTTTCTCTCCATCGATTGAAGGCTTCTATTACAAAGCTGAAGCCAACTTTCTTGCCGGTGACCTGGAAAAAGCTCTAGAAGATATTCGTGCAGCAAGAGATCTCATTGATACAGACGAAGAGATCAGCGACTGGAAAGAACGCCTCGAGCAAACGTTCTTGCGTATAGAAGGTGCCATTAGTACTGACGAAGAAGACGGACCGCCGGTCAGCCAAACAATTTCGGTCATGGTGCCCTCGCCAATAAAAGAAAAGGGCAAAGCACTTACCAAAATTATTGAAAATCCCGATCTCTCAACCAACAGCTTGACTCTTCTGCGCATTGGTCAGAGCGTTGTTTACGACTGTGAATTTCTCGACTTCTCGCCTGAATGGATCGATGCGATTATCGAAATGTCGAACGAATCGCTAGAGCCAACTTTGATTAAACAAATTCGCAAAACAGCACAGTTTTATCACGTCAGTGGTCCGAATGTTGAATTCGAGCAACAGATAGACTCACAAATTGATTTGGCAATGCAGTTCGTGCTCTTACTGGAACCACTTGTGCGCACACTCGAAGCACCGGTGGCTCTTATTCGCGGCAGCAATGCGGTTGTTACCTACGACCAGATCCGCCAGATCGGCGAAAATATTAGCGTCGAAAACTTAATTGCTTTCTACGTCAAAATCATGAACTCAGGCGATAGTTTGTTCTCTGTTGGAATGCACCAACTTGGTTATGCCGACGTTGAAATACCTTTCAATTTAATTCCACTTGAACAAGCCGCTGAACTGCTGGACGAGTTCATGATCTTTCAGGTGGTGAACAATTTCTTTGACTCACCGGACCAAATAGAGTACGAATCTACCCAGGCAGTCTATAGCCTTGAACGACTACCGGAAGAACGTTTCAATGTAGAAGGTGAAGCGCGTTTCAACAGCTTTGGGGTCTGGCATTTTAATAATCTTGTGGAATAGCTATTTCTTCCACCAGATCACCGGCCGATTTGCCTTCAATAAAGTCCATCCGGCAGACAGCCCGATTCAAAAGACCGACAATATTCTTTGGTTGAAGCTTTAAAATCTGCTGACAGGCGTCTTCTCCTTCGGTAAAGTCGCAGCGTTGAATGTGTAAAAGTGAGCGCAAATTGTAGCCCAAGACACCCTCAGGGTGGCGCATGATTATGTAAGCAATGTCACGTTCTGCCCCTTCCAGGTCTCCCTTGTTCATGAGCAACTGGGCCCGGGCCGACAACAAAGCAAAGTTTTGCGAATCAAGAATTAGGCCAAAGTGCACCATATTTGATGCCAGGCGAGTGTGTTTATACTTTGAGTTGGCGATCACACCAAGCAAGTCAGGCAGCGAAAGCAAAAGGCAACAAAGTAAAAGTAACACGTCTGAAAAGGGCAACAAATCACTAAAGGTGAACAGCAGAATTATGCCGGCCAGAATAATGTGGATAGCAACATAACGAGTTAACCAGAAAAACTTATTCATTATGTTTTCAGATCGGGATCTGCTTTTTCTTTTGGTTCGGCGCCCACCACAACTCCATCGGCTGGAACAATTTTGAGGCCTGCTTGTGTATTTGCTTGAGTCTTTCTCGCCGCTTCAATAGCGGAAGCGTGCGAAAAAGTGCCGGTGACAACCATGGCCGGATCTGGCTTTAGGGGCGAATTTCGGCCGAAGACATAGGTGAAGAAAGAATCAAGCCAACCCTGTTCGAGAAAGAAAGCGAGAAAGGCAACCAGTATGATGCTGAAGAGAATTACCCCGAAAGCCACTTCACGAATAGTGGCCGCTCCGGTTACTCCAGACTGTATGACTAAAGACGCCAGTACTGCGGCGGCGAGCCCCTTGGGCACCATAATCGATACCAGAGATCGATCGTAAACCGACAGTTTATCGCTGGTAGTGAAACGTACCACAACCAGGCGCACAAGCAGAGTCCAGACAGTGAGAATCAAAGCTGCACCGGCTAATCTCACCGAATCGAACTGCATCGACAGGCCGACATAGACAAAAAATAATGACTTGAGCAAAAAAACCAGGGCGGCAAAAAAGGTTGTTTCTTGTTGAGTCAGACTGACCGCCTCTTCATGCGCTCCGCGCAGACTTTTCAAAAATTTCAACTCTTTGATATTGCCCAGCACCAGACCAAAAACAAGGGCGGCCACCGGCCCACTATAGTCGAACAACTCGGCAGTGCCGAAGACTATGCACACAAAAGCCGGAGTGCAAAAAATATTGTCGTCGACGTGACGCACCACCGTAAGCAATTTCGACCAGAGCACTCCTGCTGCCAGGCCGATGATCGCCGCCATAATAAAAGAAGCAATAATGTGACCAATCATGGCCACTGGCTGCACCGAGCTCTGAGTCGCCACTTTAATAAAAGCCAGGGTGCAGACGATACCTAGCACTTCGCAAATTGTCGACTCTAGAATCAACATGGTGCGCGTTTGTTCAGTGGCGCGCAATTTTGCCAGCATGGGAATGACCACCGGTGGTGAGCAAGCTGCGGCAATACAGCCTAAAATACACCCCTCTATCGGCCCCAGGCCCAGAGCTTGCATACCAAGCCAAACGGTGGTGGCAACCGTCACCGCGAAATTAATCAGGCCAAGCTTGAGGGCCGGCAAAAATGACTTAATCAGTAAGTTGAGATCGAGCTCGAGCCCGCAGTAAAACAAAATAATCACCAGAGCAAGAGTGGTGAATACCTGGCCCACCTGGCCAAAATCGTCGGGTTTGACGAAATGAAAAACCGGCCCAATGAGCACGCCCAAAATCACCAGAGGCAATACATCTGGTATGCGCGTTTTTTCAAAGCCGACAGCAAACAGATGGGCCAAAAATACAATGACCCCAACAGATACAATTGCCACCGAAGTATCCATTATCGTCCTTTACACTAACCCAACAGTCATATACCCATGTAGTGCAGCCCTAACAGGACCGACTAAGCAGTGGCCACCAGTAAAGTCGGCGTTCCCACCATTAAGGCTATCGAGGCGGTGGGCAAAATGGCGTTGCGCGCGAGTATTACCAGACACTTGCCATAAAGCCACACGCTCTGCCGCCCTCTCCGGCCCGGCATTATCATTCATGACTAGTTTTCCACCCCGGCACTACAGGTGCAGTCAGGAAAATAATACTTCAAGATTTCTCTGTAATTTTTCCCCTTCAAAGCCATGGCCCTTGCACCCCACTGACAAAGACCGGCCCCATGACCAGCGCCGCTTGAGCGCAGAACAAAGTTTTGTTTGTGGTTAGTAAAGCAATAGCGCATACCTGGAGCCACATCCCAACCAAGCTTTTGGCCAATTCGGAGCCATAACTGGTAGCCGGATATATGCGTGCTGCGACCATCTTCAATTTCTACTTTTACAAGCATGGGGCGCTTTTGTGGATCTTCGATTTCAATTGCCAGTGGCAGATAACCAAGCTTTTCTTTAACTACGGCCGCCGGCAGGCTCACCGTATGAGTTTTGAAAAAAGGAGAAAGCTTGCAAAAAGAACACTTTATTTGATTTACTGCCGCACCTTTATGCCTTCTACCCGAAAATACTTCACGAGCATCACTGGTGCCACCAGCACAAGTGGAATGGTAAAACACAGCGGCGGTAAAAGCGCTCTTGTTTTTTAGCTCCTGACCAAATACAGCATCGGTTGCTTGTTTTACCAGAGGGCGCTCATAGTCACTGCCAAGGTACGCTTGAATTTCAGTGGTATCACCAAGTTCAGGTGCTCCACCAGAGTGCCTGGCCAGAACAGTCGATGCCAGAACCGCCTGAGCTTTCAGGGCCTCAAGCGGAAAATCAGGCAGGCTCTCGCTGCCAGCAACACTGGTAATATAAGATTTGCTGTCGACGATATTGACCACGTGCAATTTACCGTGATCAACTGTGATAACAAAACGTCCGCGGTAATGTCGCTTTTTATTGCCGTCAGATAGAAGCAGAGGGTTACCCTCAGGGCTAACCAGGCAACGACCGCCGTAGACGCGCACGCCGTGCCGGTCTTTTGATGCCACGCTGTTTCTGCTGACAAAAAACTCGTTATGGTTTGCGCGTATAGAGCCGAAGCTGTGCGTTCCATCAATAATTAGTTTAGACAAATCGCGATTTGCTTGAAACAAACTAACTTGCACTTCAGCAGGCAAGGCTTGAGCGGCAGGTGAAAACAATGCCAGTGCCACAATCAGCAAGGGCTGGGCTAAACAAGACCACCTGCAGCGCCATCTGCTAGCAAACAATACTTCCACCGATCTATGGCCAGGTAGTCGACATAAGATAATCTCGGGCTTTAGGCACGGCCGAATCTTGCGAAGTACCGGAAGGCGAGAAAAGCACAAAAGCGTGAGCCGGTTTATCGCAAGGGAAATAACCAATTACATAAGATTGGAATTTATTACCGTGAGGAGTGGTGCCTGTCTTTGCCGCAACTTTGAGTTTGTCGTCGACATCTAGTTTTTTTGCTGTTCCTGATGTCGCCGAAAGGCGCATGCCCTCTGCTAGAACTTTATGCGACTGCGCTGTAAGCGGTGAGGTATAAAGCGGTTCTTTGGCTTTCATATCTAAATTTTCAGCCGAATGCAGAGCAGCCAGCGTGGCACCAGGTGCGATACCAATTAGGGCGGCCAGTCGCATTAACTGCAATGCCGATGGTGTTAAATCTGGTGCCAGCCCAAGCAGGTAATGTAGAGAAGCGGTCTGAGTAGGCTCAGCCGGAAATGCTCCAGAAGCCGTACCCGCGCAAGGTTTGTCTAGAGCAAACTGCTTGGCCTTATCGAGAAAACACCGAGCAGTTAAATGTTTGGTTGCCTGAGCGAAAAATATATTGCAAGATTTTCCGATCGCCTGCGTTAAATCAATTCTCCCGTGGGCATTTTGACAATGCACCGATTCTTTTCCCACTCTATATGTGCCTGTGCATTCATATTTTTCATTGCCATGGTACAAACCTTCGTCAATCAAGGCCGCGGCGGCAACGAGCTTCATGATTGAGCCGGGGCGTTCTTTGGGTACGACCAAACCAGTAGGAAAGCCTACCTGACCGTTATTTAGATTGCACCAGAAAAACGAAACCTGACTGCGAGCCTCTGCCATTTGCTGGGCGACCGGCAGTGCGCCGGTAATGCCGAACAGCGAGCGAATGAATCCACGTCTATTAATATCAGGCATGATCACGCATGATTTTTCGGCCGCAACTTACACGCAGTTGACAACCATTTGACCTCCAGCTCATGCAATTCTGACACATCATGGGCGACGATTTGGAAGCAACAGTCGATAATAGGTGAAGTATAAGAAAGCGGTACACCTCACGAGGTTCTGGTTACGCGTGCATCAACGCCTTTTTCTATTGACGCTTACGCTTGCAGCGGGTCTCAGTGCTGCGGCGCTGGGGAAGAGCGAAAAGACGCTCACCCTGGTAGAAGTGGCAAAAACCACCGTGGCCAATCACTTCAGCGATCATCCTAAAAGTATGAGCAATCTTGTGGAAGCTATGAGCAAAAATATCCATCCTTCTTATATGCATTCAAAAGGATTGTTCGTCACTCTGAGTAAACATGGCAAAACCCGCGCCTGCTGGGGGCAGATTAGCGGCACGGAAAGAAATCTGGTGGCGGCCACCATTTTTACTACTGAGAACGCGTTAACCAAAGAGTATCGATTTCCACCAATTAAAAAACAAGAATTGCCCGAGTTGAAAACGCAGGTGACCGTCATAGACCAAATAGAACCGGTGGAGCGCAACGTCAGTTTGCATCCGATGCTCGACGGCCTCATGGTCAGAAGTGGCGGAAAGGCTGCGGTGCTGCTTCCTGGCGAGGCCAGCGACGCCCATTATCAAGTGATGCAGTGCAAAGTCAAAGCTGGTATAACCCCAACTGAACCGTGCCAGATGTATAGGATAAAAGCCCATGTCTTCAGGTGAAATCAGGTCTTTGCAATTCTCATCGCAAAATAACCAGGGCAGGCGCACACCGCTGGCCACCTGGATATTTATCGGTTTGCAGGTAGTGGTTCTGGCCATGGCGGCCGTGATGCTCGACAAACCTATGGGCTCGATTTCAGGGCAAATTGCTCTTGAAGAAAAAGGCTTTAACCTCAAGACTTACGATCTGAAACAGAATAAAGTTTTTGTACTTGTCAACGGCCCGCGCTCTGGTCCATCAGTGGAAAGAGGCGCCTGGGTTAACAAAGACGGCACTTTTAAAATCGAACAGTTGCCGGTGGGCGAATACAGTTTGCGGGCGCGGGCTCCCGGATTTTCTACCGCCATGGTCAACAATTTATTTGTGACCCAGGGGCCACCTCAGACTCTTCCCAAAACAGTGGAATTGTCTCTGCTCAATCCCACCGTCAATATCGCATCCAACACTAGAGTTTTCACCACCAAAGAGGCACCACATTTTTGGATCAACGCCACTGGTGCAGTTAGCGCTGAGGTGAAAATCTACAGAAAAGATTTTCTCAGCTTGATGAAGCAGTCAAAAACCACAGGAATGTCGCTGTCATCAGACTTCAGCATTTATGTTGATTCGTCGAAAAAATTTGTCAGCCCATTTGAACACGACAAGCCTGTAGAAAGTTTCAAACGCGACTTGACCATGGACGACAGTGATTCGTCTTCAGCTCAATTTAAAATGAACGGCCCACTGCCGGCCGGCGATTATTTTGCCTTAGCACGTGTGACAGATATGTTTGGTCGCAGCACCGCTAAGGCTCTCACCTGGTTCTCAATCAGTGATGTGGGCCTAATCATCAAGCACGCGCCAGACAAAACGCTTGTGAAGGCGGTCAATTTAAATACACTAAAAGGAATGCCCGGCGTTGACCTCAATATTTATCAAAGAAGCAACGGCGAAATAGATCTTGATAGCAAAATCAATGCTAAAACCGGTGCTGATGGCATGGCCAGTTTGGTGCTGGCAAAAGATGTACGCGATCGCCTCAGTTACGATCTGGTTCTGCTTGGCACCATGGGCGCCAACAAGGCCTACAGCGGCTTTAGCTATTACCGCTCTGACAGCGACACGCACAAAACTTATTTCTATACTGACAGACCGGTTTACCGCCTGGGGCAGACAGTTTATTTCAAAGGCATGTGCCGCGCGGTTGATGAAAATGGTATCAACAATCCTGGCGCCAATGAAGAACTGGATATTTCAATTGAAGATCCAGATAATAATCAGCTCAAGAGTTTCAAGCTAAAAACCAATGCCCATGGCACTTTCCACGGCCTGGTGGAAGTGCCGGCCGATGGTAAAACTGGCGGCTATCAGGTGCAAGTCAAATATGCTGATGGCACCACCAGCTATCAAGGCTTTGAAATTGCGCAATATCGCAAACCCGAATATCAAGTTGAAGTCTTACCCATTACCGAGCGCGTCATTGCCGGTGAGAAAGGCAAAGCCAGAGTACGAGCCACCTATTTCTTTGGCGGGCCTGTGGCCAATGCAAGAGTGAAATACAACGTCTATTCATCAACCGACTGGAATACACGCTGGCGCTTAACCGATAGACCAGAATACTTCAGCTTCTTCGACGACTGGTATGACGCCGACTATTATGATGGCGCCGGTGATTTCAGCGCCGAAGGTTTTGCTGTTACCGATGCTAATGGCGAAGCGATTGTCGAATTTGACACCACCGCTCCAGGAGTTACAGCCGGCCCTCCCGGCAACGAATATGCCGACAAAAAACTAAAAGTCGAAGCTGAAGTCACTGATATCAGCAGGCTATCTGTTGTGGGCAGCGGTTCGCTGACTGAAACTGCCGGCGACTTTTTGCTTGCGGTGACACCAACAAATTATGTTGTCACCACAGGCCAGACCATGGGCGTCGATATAAAAGCCGTCGACTATCAAGGAAAACCTGTCACCACAGCGCTTTCTGTCAAATTGATGCGTTATCCTTATGACCGCTTTAAATATGAATATCGCCCCGCCGAAACACTTGAAGAAAAAACTGCCACCACCAATGAAAAAGGTGACGTGCATCTTGACTTAGACACAAAGTCTAAGTGGGCTTCAGACAGCTATTACATCATTGCTCAAGCCGTAGATAAAGCCGGACACAAAGTGCAGGATGCAAGCTCTATATGGGTGGCTAGTGGAAGCAAACCATTCATGCTGGCTGCTTCAGACGCTAAAAAAGAACCGCTTAAACTCAAACTCGACAAGCGTGTTTATAAACCAGGCGACAAAGCTAAGCTCATTATTACCGGTCCATTTACAGGCACAGACGGAGCCGAAGCCATTGTCAGCATTGAAGGCACAAAATTGCACAGCTTTAAAACCGTGCCTCTGACTTCTGCTGCGCAATTGATAGAAATTCCAGTCACTGATGCTTACACACCAAACTTCTACGTTACTGTTTCACTGGTGGCGAAAAATAAACAGTTCTACAATCAAGAACAAGTGGTAATGGTCAGCCCAGAGAGCCATTTCCTCAATTTGACTATTGCTTCTGACAAAGAAAAATACAAACCGGGCGAAAATGCTACCTATACCATCAAGGCTGTTAATCAGCTGGGCAAACCGGTGAAAGACGTCGAACTTTCGCTGGGTGTGGTAGACGAAAGCATTTATTCTATTCGTGCCGAAACCGCAGCAGATATCAAAAAATTCTTCTACCAGCGGCTGCCTAACTGGGTCACCACCGTATGCTCATTCCCTGAACAATATTCAGGTGGTCCAGATAAATTAGAGCCTAAAGTGAGAAAAGACTTCCGCGATACGGCGGCATGGGTGCCGGAATTAGTCACTAATGAAAAAGGAGAAGCCAAAGCAATCGTTAAATTGCCAGATAACCTCACCACCTGGCGTGCCACTGTGCGCGGTATCGACATGAAAACCAATGTCGGCGCCACCATTGAAAAAGTGATGGTCACTCAAGACATTATTGCCAGATTGGCACTGCCCCGCTTCTTCAGCCTGGGTGACCAGGGTATGGTGTCGGCAGTGGTGCACAACTACACCAATCAGTCACAAAAGGTCGACCTCAACTTGACCATGGGTGACCAGTTGAGCACTGAAACACCACTGAAACAGATGCTGACTATCGAACCGGAAAAAGCCGCTCGCTTTGACTGGCCCATAAGTGCCAAGCACCTGGGTAAAGCTAAAATCAAACTGGTGGCAAAAGGTCAGACAGCTGCTGATGCACTTGAAAGAGAAATAGCGGTAAATGCTCTGGGTATTCCAGTTACCGTTGTTCAATCAGGCCTGCTTAAAGACGAAAGTGTGGCCGACCTCACTCTGCCTGCCATTACCGACGCCGCTGCTGGCACTGAGAGCCGTTCTCTCAATCTATCGTCATCGACAATCGGAGCAGTGCTCGACAATTTTGCCGATTTAATTGATTACCCTTACGGTTGCACCGAGCAGACAATGTCGCGCTTGATGCCGTCTGTGGTGGCAATCGAATTGAACAAAAAACTCGGTGCACCACTAAGTGCCGGTGAACAGACCAGATTTGCCAAAGTTTATAAAATCGGCATTGCCAAGCTTAATGAATATCAGCAATCTGACGGTGGATGGGGCTGGTGGGCTGGCGACCAGACTAATCCATATTTGACCGCCCTGGTTCTAGATGGTCTTAAACTGGTTAAAGGCGTGGGTTATCAAGTTAGCGATGAGATGGTGAAAAAAGGTCTTTCATGGCAGACCAACGCTGTGAAAAATCTCACCGGCCAGCTGAGCGATCCTAAACACATGCTCAACGACTGGTTTGACAATGAGGGTCGCACCGACCTCGCTTATATGGTCTACACCCAGGCTCTCTGGCAACAGAAACTACCGAAGGAGCATGAAGCGGCGGTTACTTATCTGGAAAAAAACCAAAGCGTTCTTGGACCGGAAGCCTTGAGCTACTTGTGTCGTGCGCTCAAATTGGCTCACAAAGATGATGCTGCTCAGCGTATATTTAATCGCCTGATGGTGATTGCCAATACTACAGATACAACCATCGACTGGGACCACACCAAGGCTATGGCCGCCAAGCTCGGTCAAAAAAATTGGGTTTATTCCTACCGCTTCACCCCAGAAGAGACTACAGCCCTGGCACTGACTGCGGTGCTTGAGCTGAGCCCTAACGACAGCAACAAAATTGAGCGGGTTAAAGCCTGGCTGCTATTGCAACGGGGCGCGCATGGCTGGGGCTCTACCAAAGCCACGGCTCAGGTCTTCAAAGCACTGCTGGCTGATGAACTCAATGCTGAAGCTTCGCTCTCTACGGCCGGCAAACTTTCCAATTTCACCCTGGCGGCCCTGCTTACCGCGGGTGGTGGCGAAAGTAAAAACATTGCCGATCTCATTTTCACTCCAGCCGACAGACTGACTGCTGGTAAGACCATGACTTTGCCGGTTGCGCAAGAAAATCTCAAACTGACACGCGGCGGCGAAGGCAGATTGTATTGGGCCGTGACTACGAGCTATTACAAGACTTTGACAGATGCCGGAGCCACCGGTGTGGCCAACCTGCCTGCCGATATGAAAGTCGAGCGCCAGTTCTATCATCTCAGGTCGATTGCTGACACTAGCAGCGGTGTTATCAAACTCAAGGCCGAACCACTAAATGGCAGCTCAATCAAAGCCGGTGAAACGATTCTGATGAAAGTGCTGGTAGATACTCCACGAGCACTGCCCTATGTAATCGTCGAAGCTGCTTTGCCTTCAGGGGCCGAAGTTGTGGAAAGCCATGATCAAGCTAACGCAGTGGAAGAAGACTCAGCGTCAACAACTATAGATGGCGACTGGGGCAGACCATGGTGGACGCACCAGGATGTACTCGATGACAAAATTGTCTATTTCGGCACCAACTTGAGAGAAGGCAAATCAGAATTCACCACTCTCTTGCGTATGGAATTGCCCGGTCGCGTCAATGTGAATCCAGCTATGCTGGCTGGTATGTACACCAAAAATATCAAAGGCTTCTCTAATGTGGACAGACTCAATGTCACTGAATAATATTATCAAGAAGCCGATTCTGAACAAAATTCCCATATTGACTCTGGCTCTTTTTACATTGCCTGTAATTTTGCTTACTTATTATCTGGTGGACCATCCATTTAAAAGTGAACTGGCTCACCGCTCGGTTTCGCTCAGCCATTATTCACGTGAGCAAAGACTGAATTTCATTACCGCCGCCAGGTCTCTTGATGGTTGCGTAATCAACCCCGGACAGACATTTTCGTTCAACAACCGCGTAGGCGC
>CASBPX010000213.1 GCA_949127735.1 Candidatus Obscuribacterales bacterium
CGCTATGTTGGATTCAACTTCTACATCAAATCCTCCTTCGCGCCTTCAGGGCGCACAGTTGTAAAATTTCTTAGGCTTTCAAAAATACATCTCAGACTTGATCGCGCTCAGCGCTAAATGCAGAGACTAGTTAATGGTGCCAGATGCCGTCATATGAGGCGACAACATCTTCGCCGGCAACACGAAAAACCAATTTGACCATATGTTTAGAGCGCCCTGCCGCCGACCACAAGAAAAAATCTTGCACCCACCTGGCACCGAAGTCAGAGACATAAATTATGGTGTTATGGCTGCTCACCCCTCGAGGAAGAGGGCCAGAACTCCATTGGGTATCATCGAAATTAAAAACTTGCACACTATTGAAGGCGGCTTCGGGCGGCATCACCAGACGCGAAGCGGTGACCTCGAAATCTCTCACTGAATGATCAATATCTTCAGCAGTGACTCCTGGCGCAAGTTTAAACTCAAGGGGAATACCCCAGTATTGACCTTTGACCAGCAGTAGCATAAAGCGTTTAGTAAAGTGTTTCGAAACTTGAGCAATTTCTTCCATGGCAATATTTTACAGCCCTTCAGCTAAACAACAAGTCAATCTGCAGCCAATTTACGCAGCATAGTCTCGTATCTTTCAATCTGGGCCGGATTCTTCTGATGCTCATAAAACTTGATCAGTTTTTTCACATCTTCAGTTGATACCGCGTGACCTTGAATATTGGCTTCGAGCCGCTTCATCGCCAGTTTAGTCAAATAACCTTTTGGTCCAAATAATAATTTTGAAGCTGTGATTGAAATTATAAACAGCACCAGTGTCAAGACAAGATTGATCAATCCATCGTCTTTTCTCTCATGAAATTTAAAAATAGCATCCGCTTTTTTTTGATAAGCAGCACCGCTTGTGGTGTCACCAGCCAGGTTGAGCATTTTGGCATAGGCGCGTGAAGTCTCCGCCACTTTAGTGCTGCGAGGTCCAAACTGCTCCTGCCGCATTCGCAAGGCTTCCAGATAGTAATGCTCAGCCTCCTTGAATTTGCCTTGATCGCGCAGATTGTCGGCTACCAGAGTGAGAATCTGGCCCATTTTGCGAGGGCCAAGTACTTTCCTTGAAATCGCTAGGGCTTTGCGACTTTCAATTTCGGCCTCGGCAAACCGCCCTTCTTTCACATAAATTCTGGAGAGGGTGCCGATTACACTGGCATATGCTTCGCTATTTTCACCTGAAAGCTTTTTGTTGATCCAGAAAAGTTCTTCGGTCATTTGCCGGGCCCGGTCAAATTTGCTGGCTTCGATATAGGCTCCAGTCAACACTTCAAGAGAATAGGCAGGATGCACACCCGGCAAAACCGAGGTGGGGAAAGTTGTATAAATGAAACGTGACAGCGTGGTATTTCCGGTGAACGCACCAAGCAAAGCGCTCAAATCAACAGATAAAATTACTGTAGCCGCAATCCAAAAACTGAGCACGAAGGCATCAGCAGCCCGACGAGCAAATTTTAGAGAAGCCCACTTATCACTTAATTCGTGCATCACCATATTTTCCAGGCGACCGCTTTTACTGCGCGAACCCCTGAATTTAAAAAAAAGCACGACTATAAAGACCACAACTTCTAAAATAATGGCGCGTATTAGCTCAGGGCTCGGGCAGGCTGAAGCATAGACACAAAAGTATGTCAGGACAAGCAGTCCAACCACCACACTCAAAGGGGTGTTGAATTTGCTCATGGATAAGTCTTTACCTGTCGCAGTTACCAGAGTTTGCCATTAGTCAACCATAGCGTCATGTTGGCGGCGCGGCAATACGGCTATTACTAGTGCTGCCATTAATGAGTCAACTTAAGTAAATTAACGTCACCATTTGCGCCAGCCGCTTTTTGTCATGGTTTCGTTGCTGCTATCCTCGAATCTATTTCTAGTTTCGAGTTTCGAGTTTCGAGGTCAGACAGTCTATGGAATTAGGTTTGAAGGGCAAAACCGCCCTGGTTACAGGCGCCAGCTACGGTTTAGGCTATGCCTGCGCTCTATCGCTGGCCGAAGAAGGCGCCAATGTCGCCATCTCATCGCGTTACGTAGACAAAGTAGAGTCGGTAGCCGCTCAAATTTCTGCTACCACAGGCTCTAAAGTGGTAGGCATTGCCGCCGACTTGACCAAAATGGATGACCTTGAAAAGACAGCTCGTGAAGCTCAAGAAAAACTGGGTGATATCGATATTTTAATTGTCAGTACTGGCCATCCGCCCACACATCACTTTTCAGAGACCACCGACGACCACTGGCAGTATGGCCATGATCTGGTCTTACGGCCACCGATTGTATTGACCAGGCTTTTACTGGACGGCATGCGCAAGCGCAACTATGGCCGCATCATTTATATCGGCTCGATTTTTGGGATCGAAGCGGAAGCCTCTTCTGTAGTGCAAAGCACTCTGCGCACTGGCCTCAACGCCCTGGCAAAATGTATTGCCACTGAAGTCGCCTCTGACGGTGTCACTGTCAACGTAATCTGTCCTGGATATTTCGATACTCCTCTTGTGCACGAGCTAGCGAAACAATTTGCCACCACCCACGGCGTCTCAGCCCAGGAAGTCGTCAATGCCTGGAAGTATTCTGCACCCGTGAAAAAATTTGGTAAACCAGAAGACCTCGGCGCGCTAATTTCTTTCATCGCTTCACCCAAAGGTGAATTTATTACCGGCACCGCTATCACCATAGATGGTGGCGCAGTGAAACAATATTAGGCTCGGAGCCATGTACGGTTTTAGACTGTCGACCAAATCAATAATCACGGCTCTATTGACAGCAGTGTCTCTCAGCCTGGTTTTGCAGGGTAGTGCGCAAGCCGATCGAGATGAAGATTATGAGCTTGGCGTAGAGGCGTACAACCGCGGCAACTTTGCCGTGGCCAATAGATATTTTCTTGATGCCATAAAAGAAGGCAATTCTAATGCCATCGTCATGCTTTATCTTGCTCATTCATATGCAGCACAAGGGCAGTACAAACTGGCATTACCTATCTATCGCAATATCCGCGACAATTTCAAAGGCACCGCTGAAGCAGCCCAGGCGGGCGATTGCGTTGTGCGCTTAGAAAATCCAGCAGGGTTTGCAGCAGGCCGCTCTGACAAGGGCTCTACCACTTTCTATAACCGCATCAAAGTAATATTTCCAAAAGGCAGGCACGCTGCTGTCAGCAAAGAAACAATTACCACTGTACAAAAAGCAATAACTTCAATGCCTCGGGCTATTTATCAAATTCTTGATTCCGGACAGGTTAAAGTGACCATTGCCTCCAGCGCCAAAGATCAATTTCCTACTAACGCTATAAGTGGTGCCGCCATTTTATCAGGCAAGAACATTTGCGTTTTTGAAAAAGCCATAGCAGGAAAATCAGTCAAAGCATTTTCCCAAATTGATTTACGCGAAGCTTTTCTTAAGCAAGCAGGCCAGGCCGTTAGTGACTGTTATGGCGGGCTTTCACGCGACCCTGACTTTCACAACGCTTACAGAACTGACACGCGTGACCTGCCTGAAGCCATTGAAAGCACACTGCCATTCCTGACACCACCTGCCAATGATGCTGAAAAAGAAGTTTGCACTGCCCTCATTGCCGAGCTTTGTGGTGGCAACAATAAAGTCACCGAATGCGTCAGCAAAAATTTCCCTAAAACCCGCGCCTGGATTATTAACAAGCTGCGTCTGCAAAACTGATAATTGCCGTTAGCGACTCGGTGATTAAAATGCTACCTAGACCCTATTTTTCAACCTATAGGTTGTATACGCGCACAACCTACAGTTGAGTGGGGCGCGGGAACTACCCCCGCACCCTCTCCCAGAACAGGGCTTGAACCTCTCAGCTCACACTGCTCCTATTACCC
>CASBPX010000214.1 GCA_949127735.1 Candidatus Obscuribacterales bacterium
AGGCATTATCGCTAATGAGCTTTTCGACAGCACGGGCCAAACCGTTAACGTCACCAAATGGAAGAAGAAATCCGGTTTCGCCTTCGACAACAACTTCAGGAATGCCGCCAACAGCAAAAGCGACGCTGGGGCAATTGAAAAACATACCTTCAAGAATACTCAAGCAAAAACTTTCGCTTTCAGAAGTGAACAAATTCATGTCGGCAGCTTGCAAATATTCTTCTATTTCGAGCACATTTTCTCGCACAATTATATTGTCGCTAAGGCCAAGCCGCTCTGCCTCATCTTCAAAATCAGAAAAGCTACCGCCGGCTAAAATTACTAGTTTGAACGAGTCTCGCGGCTTAATGCGCGATATGGTTTCGAGTAATAAATCAATGCGTTTGACCGGCCGCAGATTGGAAGAATGTAAAATCATTACTTGATCGCCGATGCCTAATTCGCGCCGTGTTTCTTCTCGTGAGCGTTTGGGTGGGTCTGCCTCGAAGAAATTGTGAATTACTTCCATTGGTCCGTCGAAACCAAGCACCTTCTCGCTCTCAGTTTTTAAATAGGCAGAGACCGTGGTGACAGCGTCAGATTGAGTTAAGGCGTGGTGAATAGCCGGACCGTAACCAGGATCTCGTCCAAGCAGAGTGGTGTCAGTACCGTGCAAAGTGGTGACAACTTTGGGTAGTTGGTCAGGTCGCAACATGCACCGAGCAAGAATTGCAGCGGTTGCGTGGGGCACCGCGTAATGTACATGCATAATGTCGAGATTGTGGTTGCGGCTCACTTCTGCCATCTTCACAGAAAGGGGTAAGGTGTAATCGGGATATTTAAAGAGGCCGTAGTCGTTTACAGCAACCTGGTGAAAGTGAATACGTGGAGTATTGGCTGCCAGTCGAAAGGGCCGCTCGTAAGAGATAAAATGCACTTCGTGACCGCGTTGGGCAAGCTCCCGGCCAAGGGTGGTGGCAATTACTCCGCTGCCGCCAACTGATGGGTAACAGGTAATGCCAATTTTGAGTAAATCGTCTGCCATGCTAGAAATTCCTTGCTCCCTTACCTGCTTGTGTCAGCGACTTATAAACCAGCGGCTCATTTGGGTAAAGCGCAATGGCATATTCGATGCCGGCTCTCGCGCCTAGTAAGCGCGCTCGTGTCATTTGCAAATCAATATAATTGCGAGTGGCGCTTTGTGAACCATGAGCTTGCATGGCAGCCGTCCATGTAGAAATAATCTCTGGAGACGAGACGTCTATATAAATTGGCGTGATATCTCGTGGCTCGCCGTCCGGTGTGACTGTGTAGAAAAACAATTGTTCAATGGTGTGAGCGCCTTGCTCAATCAGTTCTTTTAAGCCGGCGTAGCGAGCCAGACGTGTAGCATCACGCACCAGCTGACCTAAGCGGGCATGATCACTGTGTTGGTTTTCAACTGGCGTCGGCGCCATCACCGTTGTGGGCTTAAAACGCCTGATCAATTCGGCAAGTTTGATAGCATGCGCGGCGCGTACTTCAAGATGCGCGTCACCATCTAGTTCGACAAATTCAATTGTTGCCCCCAGTATTTTTGCGGCAGCTGTTGCCTCATGTGTGCGTTGTTCTGAACTGCCGTTAGTGCCAGCTTCGCCTTGTGAAGTGACCACGAAGTGCACCTTGCGCCCGGCGATTGTCTCTAGAGCGACAACTCCGCCGCAGCCAAACTCAATGTCGTCGGGATGGGCGCCAAAAACTAAAATAGAATTGCTGGTTTTATCAGAGAAGTTCAGTGTAGGCCTCATCAGATCGGTCAATGGAATCACGTGTCAAATAATTGATCTCGGGCGCGTCGGCATGATTTAAATAGGCTTGTTCGCCTACTCCGGCAACATAATGTGTGCAGTGTAGTACAGATTGCATCCAGCTGAGACGACTATCACGCGTGGGGCTGATTTGTTCTTTATCAAAAGGAGATAGCGGAACGTCAGTATATTGATCGCCCCCTTCATGCAATTTTAAGGCTGCATCTATATAACGAGCGCGCACGATTTCATTTTCGTATGGTACATCAACAAAGAAATCGGTAATATCCATCGCTGAACGCCGTAGTTCCGGGTCGCTCGAACGCACGACCCTTATTCCTTCAAGCAAACCCATTTTGTGGTACATCTGCAGGCAGAAATCACTGACATTGGCAGCGGAAGTGTCCTTGAAAAGCTTGATCAACGCATGGTCGACATAGTTAGGTAACTGAGAAATTGTTTTTTCTTGCCAGCCGTCCACAGTTCTTTTGAGATAAAGCGGCGAAAATTTGCGCTGAATTTTATTTTCGAAAGCAAAGTTTAATTGCGCTGGGGCGCTTGTCGTGCGGTGCGGCAAAATGGTCCTGGTTTCACGGGGGTCGTGATCACTGTCGTGATAAAAGAAAACGATTTCGCCGCCTATTTCACTATACAGACGCCTGGCCGCGGTAATTTTTGCCACCAAAAAACGCTTTGGGAAAAATCCACAAGGTTGCTGACCAAAGCAGATAACGGGAGAGCTCATCAGGCATATTCCTTTTCTGTTTTCTGCTGATTGTTGATAAGCATCTGTAAAATCAGACTGAAGCATACGCAAGCGACACAGCCAATTAGCGGATACCAGAGATAAGAGATGGTCAAATTGAAGTACATAATGAAAACGAGCATTTGCGCCGCTAGTGCCGCCCAGAAGATAGCGCTGCCCTTAACTTGCTTGACGAAAAACCCAACTATAAAAAGACCAAGCATTACACCATAAAAAATTGACCCGAGGATATTCACTGCTTGAATCAAATTTTCGGCTAAGTTTGCGCATAAGGCAAAACCAATGGCCACGAAGCCCCAGAGAGCGGTGAACCATTTCGTGGCAGTGAGCGACTGGGCGTCAGTGGCATCTTTCTTATACAGATGCCGATAAAAATCAATGGTGCTGCAGGTGCCAAGAGCGTTTAGCTCTGCGGCTTTAGAGGCTAAGGCAGCGGCAAAGAATGCCGCCATGAGCAAGCCGATTACTCCGTGAGGTAATTCACGCAGTATGAATGTGATGAATACGTAATCTGCATCGTTGGCTTTAGCATCTGGATTTATACGTGCCAATTCTTTTGTAGCGGCAACTCGAACTAGTTCTGCGCTTTGCTCTGCGGAAGCGGCAGCAACAAATGCTGCGGTAGCCGCCTCTTTATTACCGTCGCGCCGTGCTTGCAGCCAAGAGATTAGATGAGTTCGCGCCTGGCCGCGGGCAACACTAAAATCATTTTGATAAGAAGTAATTGCCGAATTATTTTGATGGGTTTGTAGGAAACGGTTGGCGGTGGCATCGAAAAATAATGGTGGTGCTTGAAATTGGTAGAAGACAAACATCAGCACTCCAATGGAAAGAATGCTAAATTGCATGGGAATTTTGCAAACAGCGTTGAACAATAGCCCGAGCCGACTTTCGCGAATTGAAGACCCTGAGATGTAACGTTGCACTTGTGATTGATCGGTGCCGAAATAGGAGAGCATGAGAAATGTTCCACCTAAAAGGCCTGACCAGAATGTGTAGCGTTCATTGACATTGGTAGAAAAATTGACGGCATTTAGTTTGTGAAAGCCACCAGCGAGATCGATTGTGTCGCTTAAGCTGAGACCATGCGGAAGTTTGGCGATTAACATGCAAGCAGCGGTCATCATACCGATGAAGATAATGCCCAGCTGGTATTTTTGGGTCACGGTAACGGCGTCGCTGCCACCCATGACGGTGTAAATAATGACGATTAGTCCTGAGACGATAATTGTCAAATTCAGTGGCCAACCGCAAACGCTAGTGAGCACTATGGCCGGTGCATATATTGTCAGACCCGCTCCCAAACCTCTTTGTAGCAAGAAAAGACCGGCACCAAGTAGCCGCGTTTTGCTGTCGAATCGGTTTTCTAAAAATTCGTACGCGGTATAGACATTTAGTTTCTGGAAGTTAGGCAGAAAGAAAATGGCGATTATTATCAGGGCAATTGGCACCCCAAAATAAACTTGAATAAAACTCAACCCGCCCAAATACCCCTGGCCGGGAGTCGATAGAAAAGTAATAGCACTGGCCTGGGTAGCCATTACCGAGAGACCGATGGCGAACCATGGCGTTTGTCCGCTACCTTTTAAATAGGCTTTTAAATCGCGCTTCTGCCTCGTGCTCCAGACGCCGTAGATGGCAATGCCGAGTATCGAGACAACTAGCACCACCAGATCTAAGGTGTTCATATGTTGAACTCCGTTAAACCAATAAGCAGCGCCACCCAGAGCACAAAACTGGCTAATACAAACAAATAGGCACCCTTCCATGTTTTGGGAAACGGCAATCCGGTGCTTTGTGTTTCTTGTATTTCTTCCAATTCATTCACTGGACTTTGATGCCTTTAACTGGATGCTTTTTTACTTGCCGATCGCAATCATGTTTGCCAATAGCCTGTATGCGCCGGGCACACCGGCCGGCAACTGACGGAAAAATGATAGGCCGGTATAGATGTAGTGCCCTTTGCCGTACTGAGCAACAAGCAGTCCGCCTTTGAGCGGAGCTTCGCCGGTGTCGTTACATGCGATTAAGGGAGTGAATTGAGGGTCCCACTGGTTAGCGAAATAGAGTCCTCGCTCTTGCACCCAATCCTCAAAATCAGCGGCGGTGATTTTATTAGGAGAGTTCAAAATTGGATTTTCAGGAGCAAGAAAGGTTATTTCTGCCTTTTTATCTGTGACTCGGCCGCTGGAGATATGTAAATCGTAAGGAGCAATTTTCTCAGTCACCAACTTGTCAGGGCGATTGTATTGAGTAATTACCGTGCCACCACTTTTGACATATTCAAATATTGCCGGCAAATCGGCAGCAATACTTTTGCTGACGTTGAAGGCTCTGACACCGATGATAATGGCGTCGTATTTTTGTAATTGCTCTAGTGTAAGTTTGGTATCGTCTAGGACGGTGACCGTGTATCCCATTTGCTGAAGATTTTGTGATAGGCTGTCACCGGCACCTGGAATATAACCAATTGACTTGCCGCGAGTTTCAAGAGCAATACTTACGGCATGCATCACCGCTGGTGCCTGCATCAATTGCCTTGGAATATGCAAATAGTTGATTTCTTCTCTTTTACTGCTGTATTGCACACCATTTATTTCTGCAACGGCCGCTATCTTGCCTGTTGAAGCCTGTGGTGGGGCCGTGATGCTAAATTTGTAATGCTCGCGCTGCCCTGCACTGGTTAAATTGATTTTGTGGCTGGACGGTGAAACGTTCCAATCACCAGGGGCTTGCAAGCTTATAGTGCCGCTTGACCCACCGCTAGCTGCGGTGACCTCTACTTCGACAGCTTTTGTTGTGCCAGGAGTAAAGACCATAGTGTCAAAATTGAAATGAATAAAAACAGGCGAAATCACATCAAGGCGGCGCGTTATTACAGCGCCGCTTTCATTTTTTGAAGTTGTCACCGGCTGGTCATGAACTATAAAAGTTTGTCCGTCAACCTCAAAGATTTCGTCAATAGGAAAGGATGGCGCATTTTCAGCAGTTCCAATAAGGTCTGGATTTTCTGCTGTAAATAAACCGGCAGTTCCTTCAACGCGCAGCCACCAAGGCTGGGCCAGATGTGTAGATGTTGGTATAGTCACTTCGGTGTCCCAACTGGTCTCTTTGTTTAAATCAATGGCTAGTTTTTTGCTAAACTCTTTGTTCAGTGTTGGATAGCGCACGGCAACAAGCTTGACCGCAACAGCATTACTTTTTGAATTTCGTCTTACGACGTGACGAAGCTTGACCGGCTCTCCAGGCAACACTTCGTTTTGAGCGATTGTGGTTTCAACTTCGAGCCCCAGGCATAATTGCAATATGCCATCGAGTAGTGCGCGTTTTTCAACAATAACGGAATCTAGTTGGGAATGAGGTAGAGCTGTTAATTGAGCGCGCAATTTGAGCAAGGCCGGCACGCTGGCAGAAACATCATCTGGCTTGAAGTCGGCGATAATCTCATCTATCGATTTTAAAATAGCGTCGCCACCGGACACTCGTTTCCAACTGGTGTCGACGCCGTCCATGATGTCTTGAGTGGCCGCTTCACCATCAAGCAGCTGAAAAGATTCTGTGCGTGGGCCAGGTGCAACTGGCATTTTGAAAGTATCAAAGCCTTGTGTCTTATGCATCGCGCGACTTTCACCGGCGATGTCGACAAATGCTTTGCCCGAGACGGCATCAATGCCCCCTGATTCGATTTTTAAAAGTTTGGCGGCAGTGACTTTATCTTTCTGCCAGGGTGACGTGTTCCACAATATGCGCTTGGGCTGCCAGGGTGCAAGATCTAATTCAGGGAAAGCATTTTTGTCTCCTGCAAGTTTAAATGCTTCCAGAGCCAGCACCGTTGACGCCGTATGGTGACCGTGAGTGCCACCAGGGCTGGGTGAAAATCGGGTAATTAAAACGTCGGGTTTAAACTGACGGATGATACGCACCGTATCCGACAAAATTTCTTTTTTGTTCCATGCTTCTAAAGTATCGATATAGCTTTTGGAAAAACCAAAGTCGATGGCGCGAGAGAAAAATTGCTGTGCACCGTCAATGTGTCTTGCCGCCAGTAGTTCTTGAGTGCGTGCGATGCCTAGCTTTGCACCCAGGTCGGGGCCGAGTACGTTTTGACCACCATCGCCTCGTGTGAGCGAGAGATAGGCTGTGCGGTATTTGCGACCGCGCGATAAATATGTAAGTAACTCTGTATTTTCGTCATCGGGATGGGCGGCAATATAAAGTGCGCTGCCCATCTGCCGAAAACTTTTGAGATTGTGAAGAATAACTGCAGGAGTTTCTTGTTTCATTTGAGTTGCCCAAACTTGATTCGCGATTAATGGCGTCGCGCAAAGCAATGCACAGCATAATGTGCACGAAAGTACACGACGCCATTTTCTCGATAGTTGCCAATTGAAATGGTCGGCACCAATCATTTTTACTTTACTTCAGTGTAGACATCAGCTCGGCGTTCAATCTTACATAAGCCGCGTCGTTGGCTTTCTCAGCCAATTCGGTCGAATGTTTTGACGCTTCGATCGCTTGGGCTTTATCTCCCAATTTGGCGAGAATTTGAGCTTTGACATACACCATGTAGAAAGCGTCACGCTCTGCTACCGCAGCGTCAATCCATTTTTTTGCTTGCTGCAAATCTTTGCCGTGAGCATAGTAGAACTGAGCTGCCTGGAAGTACGGCTTTTCTTTCGCATCAGATGCCATTACAGTTTCAATTTGCGACAGTAGTTTGTCGGCGAAATCAACTTCTAATTTGATTGGCACTTCTGTTTTGTCCCATGACAAATTTAAGAGTGACGAATTTTCGCGAATTTGATTAAATTCAATTGTGAAAGTTTCAAGTGCCTGAGTCACTTTCACTGGCTTAGCTTTAAAGCGGATGATATCTGACTTTTCATCATATTTATCGGCTCCCCATTGTTCAGAGCCCTTGTTGATGATGATTGTCCATTCGTCTTTGCCGGGAATAGTCATAAGTGCATAAGTTCCAGCAGCAATATCATTGCCGTTTAACTTAACGGGAGTGCTGAAAATCACTTTAGTAGCTTGATTAGCACCGGTGCGCCAGACTTTATCGAAGGGCACAACCCCGCCGAAAATGTCACGGCCTTTAGCGCTTGGTCGAGAATACGAAATTTCAATATCAGTCAGACCGACTCTTTGCTTGATTGTGCAAGCAGGGCTGGGGGCTGGAAATTGAAGCTTTTGTTCAGCAGCAGGTTGCGCCATTACTGTTGATCCGAAGAGCATTCCACAGCCGACGGCGGCTAAAGAAAGAGCGATAGTTTTGGAATTCATTTGCTTATCCTGAGTTGGGGTTTACTTATTTGTTTTTTGCTTCTAAGAATTTGCGACGTTTATTTTCACGTTCTGCTTGCAGCGCCGGGCTGATTGAACATTCGGTATTCTCAAAAGAGAAAATCTCACCGGCCGGAATATTCCAATTTTGGTCGATGGTCTCTCCCGTTTTTTTATACTTCAGTTCTGCTGCAACTTCTTTTCCTGCGCATGATGAATCCCACTTGAGGGCCCAAGTTCTAAATGCCAGTAGTACGGCGTCAAGTTCTTTGCCTTTTTCGGTGGCGTGATACTCGTAGCGATCAGGGCGGGTGCTGTAGCGTCGTCGTTCGATAATTTCGTCTTCTTCAAGTTGTTTCAGTCTGCTGGAAAGGCAGTTTGATGCCATGCCTGTCTGCGCTTGAATTTCTTCAAAGCGCCTGACACCCATGGCCAGCTCTCGCATAATCAGCAAGGCCCAGCGATCACCAACGGCACACAATGCTCGTGCAATCGGGCAAATACTGTCGAAATTGTCGTCCCAGCCCACTAAACACACCGTTCGAAGTGGAAGTCAGGACTATTATACAAGTGCCTTTAGAATTTAAAGGCACTTATGTAATTTTGTTGCTTTAGCTCAACTATCGACCTTCCGCCACAATGCGTGCCCATACTCTATCAATTTCTTTTTGTAGTGCCGGAGATAGTTTGGTGCGTTGTTCATCAAGATACGGTTTAGCAGCGCTGCCCATAATTAAAATATCCTGTTCGGCCATGCGCCTGACTAAAATATCAGGGTCAAGCAATTTAGTAGATTGGCAAATAGGCCTCATGCCGGCCTGCAGATTGACCGAATGTTGTGCTGAAGTCAAATTTCCTTTTGGGCCGATGTGTAATTTGGCTGCAATGGATCCACTATTTCCACCCACAGGGCGAACGTTAGAAGTGCCACTAATGGTGGTGCCTCCGTCTTCTTTCAAAATTTTCATGTCATCTTCACTAGTAGAAAATTGATACATGCCGTCTTGTGCAAAAATCTCGGCCAGAGTGAGGTAAGCCGCTAGAGTTGCGCGGGCTTCTTGATCATTTTTAATCGGAGCGGTGTGCTCACGAAAATGCTGTTTCATTGCTTCTTCTGTTGTAATCAGCACCGGTTTGGCGGATGCATCGAAAGCAAAAATATTGTTGCTGCTCAAAGGTGCAGGCACGTTGAAAGCCACTGGCCACTGTGGAAATTTAAGCGAATAAAAAATTGAAGCAGGGATAGCCTGAGCGAGAGACTTATTCTCCAGAAATTGCAGCTGCGCTCTCGAAAGCGCAGCTGGGCCTGCTGGGCTACCCAAATTTTTCACGGAAGAGGCTATAGATTTACGCGGGTTAAAATTCGCCGGTAATTTTACCCGGCTTATTGCGTCTAATTCAGCGGCCGACGGGCTACCCATGTTCAACTCATTTTTTACAGGCGCTACTCTACCTGGTCGCGATCTTTGCGGATAGGCGACTCCAGAGCCGCTAGCGGCACTGCTGCTAGAACCGCTTACTTCAGTTACCTCTTCTGTGAGTTGCGCTGGTTGAGCATTACCGGCTTGAGAGTAGTACAGTGACAGGCACGGTGCTGTGGCGACAATTATTAGTATTGCAGCGAATAAGTTAAGGCATTTTTTCATAGATAATTTGCCATCTTTGGGGAGATAGCATTTTATCAAATCAACCGCTAAATGCCAGCGCCTTAAGTGAAGGTACTTTTCTGCCGTCAGCCCACTGCAGTTTTTCCAACACTTTGGTTAAACCGTCGCCACTCCAGGACCAATGGTGCAATACAATCATTGCTTGTTCCGCAGTAAGAAATCCTTCTCTAGTCAACAGCAAACAGCGCTTGCTGGCGTCGAGGGCAGAGTGGTTGATAATACCTGTTTTAAGCAATCTTTCTTCAAGAGCATCGCGATCATGATCTTGATGGCTAGGAAGGTGTCCGAGTCTTCTGATATCATATGCGGTGATTAGCCCAGAGAGCCGCAGCAAATGATAAAGAGTGATGGTGCCATCATATGGGTCGCCTTCGCGAATCATTTCTTTCAGCGCTTTGGTTAGCGAAATGTTTTTTGCAAATATAAGTTTAAGTGCACGTGCTGCTCGATCTGGTGTTATCTCATGTTTAGCAGTCATTGTTTGCAGGCGCACAGCCGACGCAATCAGTGCAGCGCTGAACATGCCGCTTTCGACAATGTATTGGCCAAGTGTCTGGTTCATGCCTTCTTTTTCTTGCTTGGCATAATAGACTTTTAAATCGTTATCCATAAGCAAACCCGAGAGCAGCAGCAGCTCATCTAAGCGCAAGTAAGGCTCAGGGGAATTAAGCAGAGCAATGTCACAGCTTGAATTCGTACTTAAGGACAAACTGGTTGCTGAGTTAAGTGCGGCTATCGCTTCGCCTCTTTCAGTTCGTCCACATCTGATTAAACATTGCGCGCTCAGGGCTGCACCTAATAAGCCAGGAGACAGCAAACCTTGAAGTACAAGCACTCTATTTAGTGGGAGGCCCACATGTCGGCTGAGCCCGTGTGCATCGTCGATACTTTTTTGGGTAAGAATTCCCGCCTCGATTAAGATTGTGCCAAGGTTGTCCCGATCGCGATTGACGTCGCCTTCCCAGCCAAGCTCTTGCAAAGCCACTGCTAACGAAGTTTTGCTACCGGCAACTCTTTGTAGTGCTCTGGTGGCTATGTCGTAGGCAAGCACATTCTGCCGAATCAAGTTTTGCAATGTCAGAGCCGCTTCCATGGTCTTCTGCCGGCAGAAGCCCATCATCACCAGTACCCGTCCGGTGGGCAAACTGTTTTTGTGGGCGATGCAAAGCACCTGGCAGAGTTGCTCGATTTTGAGCAAGCCGGATTTGTAAAACAGCTCGCCCAATAATGCCCTGTTATCAATGCCTGCTGTCATAGTTAGTGAGTTTCCAAAAGTAAAAGTAAAAGTAGATAGATTTGTCCAGTTAACAGCGCAGTGCTTTGATCAAGTGCAGTCATATTCATCTTGCATGATTACCGCTCGGCAAAAGTAAGGGTATGCCTATATCTTTGTCAGGGTAAGCCCATAGTTCTGATGACCATATATAATTGAAGGCCCGTTTCGAGCTATACAATGATGTTGTCGATAAAGCTGTCGAAGAAATTGTCTAGAATTTTGCCTCTTGCCTTGTGTATTTCGTTTTCGGCCATTTCTTCACCATCTTGCCTGGCGGATCAGATTGATTCCATAGACGTCACTATGGAAGCGTCTAATGACAGTTCACTTCATGTAGTCGAGAAAATCTCTGCTAATTTCTCTCAATCCAGACACGGCATTTTTCGCATCATGCCTGTTAAGTATTCGCGCTATAGAGCTGACTATACGGTTGATTTTCGGCTGAATTCGGTGCAAGACGAAAACAAACAGAAGATTGCGCATCAAGTAAGTAGACAGGGCGCAGATGTTAATATCAAAATAGGTTCACCTGATCAAGAAGTGCTCGGCACTCACACTTATGTGATCGATTATAGTTTGCACCGCGCTTTCAATTTCTTCGACAAGAAACCCGAAATTTATTGGAATGTCACAGGCGACCAGTGGCCCTATGATATCGAAGAAGCGAGCCTGACTCTGAAATTGCCTAATGGAGTAAGTGCGGCTGACGTTCGCACACAGTCTTTTCTCGGGCAGCGTGGTACCGAGAGTAGTGCCGGCATGGTCGAGAAAAAAGTAGGAAGCGAGCTTTTCTTTCAGGCGTTTCATATTAAACCAGGCAATGGAATGACAGTGGTGGTGGGCTTGCCTGAAGGTTCGGTGCTGCCACCGGCGGTGGGCCGTCAGGTCGGCTGGTTTCTGGTTGACTGGTGGCCTGCTATTTTGATTCCGGTTTTAACTTTTGTTGGGCTTTATGCCACCTGGAGACACTTGGGCACTGATGAAGAGCCGACCGGTGCTGTTGGTGTAGATTGGCAGCCACCCAAAGAATTAACACCGGCAGAAATGGGAGTAATTGTTGACGAGCGTGCCGATCTTAACGACGTGATTTCAATAGTTATCGACATGGCAGCTCGCGGCTACCTGAAAATTATCGAAATAAACAACCCCGGCTTCTGGGGCTCGTCTAAAGATTATCAACTGCAACGTACTTTCTCATACAACGATGATCAAACCTTTGCCAGGTCAATTGACGATTTTGATATCAAGCTTTTTGAGCGTCAAATGTTGCAATCGATTTTTCAGTCAGGCATTGGCGGTTGGCACGATCACGTTACTCTTTCTGATCTGAAGCAGGGTTCAGTCATCGATATAGAGCTGATCAAAAAGCAGCTCTATAGCACCATGGCTGAAGCGGGTTTGTTTAGAGCCAATCCAGAGGCTGTGCGCACCACCTACAGAGCTATTGGTGGTGCATTGGTAATGGTGCCCTTCTTTCTATTTACTACTACTGCCATGGTTGGAGTGCCATTAGTTCTTGGTACTCTATTTTCAGGCATATTGTTCTTCTTCTTTGCTGGCGCCATGCCTGCTCGCACATTAGTGGGTGTGCGTTTGAGAAGGCAATCGCTGGCGTTTGCGCGATTTGTTGATAAGGCCGAACGACAGCGCATTAAAGTCCTGGCTGATAAAGATCCGACGATTTTTGGTCGCCTGCTTCCTTATGCATTAGTTCTGGGAGCAGCGGATCGGTGGGCTAATGCATTTGAAGGCATCGCTTTAACTGCGCCATCGTGGTATGTCAGCTCCGATCCTGACTACACGTTTGATCCTGACACCTTTGTGCGCGACATAGGCTCAGGTGTTGACTCTATGGGAACGGCCGTACAAACATCGCACCAGACATCTTCTGCTGGGTCAGGGGGCAGTGGTTTCTCTGGTGGTTCGAGCGGGGGAGGTTTTGGCGGTGGCGGTGGTGGTTCCTGGTAAATGTCCGAGCACCACAGCTTGAAATTTGATAGTTTTTGGTTGCAAATGGAAACATTTTGCCGCTGCTGGTTGTCTAAGTTATTCTGTGGCCGAACTCAAGACTTTCGTAGATTGAGGGTTTTGGGTCTTTACCCGTCTTGTTCGTTTGTTTATGGTAAGAAATGGCCAAATTTTTCACTGTCAAGTGGCATAAAAACACTAGAATGTGGAAAATGGGCTAATAGATAGATAGTAAGAAGGTAATTGGTCGTCCAATGCCGTCTGATAAAAACCGATATTTCGCTGGCTTCTAAGTAAGGATCGATATTTAAATGAAGAAGAGAACCTCAATGTTTAAAAACAAGGCTCTAATTGCCCCAGGTCTGTCTCTATTAATGACAGCAAGCTTAGGTCTAGCTACTTTTAGCCCGGCCCTTGCTCTAGAAAATTTAGACGACGTGGGTCTGTTCAATTCAATCACGGTCACTCGTAACGCCAGAGAAGCGGCCAAACAAACAAAAGCCAGTCAATGGGAACCGGCTTTGAGAGCATACCGCCAGGCTCTTGCCAATGCTTCCAATTCTCCAGAAAGCAAAGATCTATACTATGGTCTTTATAATGCGGCTCAGAAACTGAACGACTGGAGCACGGCCGGGCAAGCCCTTGATACGATTTTTGAAAATGACCCCACGGCAAAAGCTCACCTTTTGGCAGAGTATGGTCAGGTGCTCACCAATCAAAATCGTTTTGACGAAGCTATTCCGGTATTAAAGAAAGCTCTTGCCACCGCAGACGCCGATCAAAATTTCTTGCCTACTAAAATGCGCGAATTGATGGTTAAAACTGAAACAGTCAAAGAAATTCCAAAGCGCGAACTGACCCAAGAAGAAAAAGATCGCATGATTGCTGAAGTGACACCACGTAAAATTGAGCACCGTGACATGGTGCACGGTGAAGATGTAAACGTCCAGCATTCAGTCAGCGCTAAGTCATTTGAAAACGCTTACAGCTATTGCGAATTTATTGGTATTTGCGTTTATGAAGGTTACGAAAAGTCTCCCGACATAACCTTTTTCCACCCACCAATCGCCAACTTCAAAATTGAGAAAATTTTGAAAGGGCCGAAACTGAATAGAACGTTCCCAGTGCGGTTTGAATTCCATGACAAGACAGCCAAGGATAGGCCTAAAGATTGGAAATTCTCAGACGATATCATGCCGAAGAAAGGCTCACGTTGGTTACTCTTCACAGATGCGGCCATTCCAACCAATGGTGCTTTTGAAACATTCCGCGGTAACTTTGGCCGCATGGAAGCTACCGATGAAAATCTAGATTCCATCTACAGAGTTATCGAATTGCACCGCGGTCAACAATAATTTGAGCTTGAAAGGGGTTTTGAAAAATGACGTTTAAGGTTACGACAGCAGTCACACTTCTTGCACTGGCTCTTTCTCTCGCTGTTGAGCAGGCGCATGCACAGATAGGCACCAGCAGAAAAGAACAAATTCACTTAAGTCTGCTCAAGTGTTACGAGCAGATGGGTAAAACTGCTGAACAGGGTCAAGAATACGCCGTTCTTTTAGCAATGAGACCGCAGGATGGTGCGTTGCATTATAACTATGGCCATCTTTTACAGACATTAGGAAATAAAAAGGGTGCTCTTGCTCAGTTTAAGGCAGCAGCCCAATATTCTCCAGGCAACGTAGATATTCAAGGTACCTACGGACAGATGTTGCTTTATGCTGGCGACTATCAAGGTGCTTACAATAAACTGGGTGCAGCGATGCAGATGGCTGGCGGCGAGCGTTATAAGGCAGGTTTTACTGCTGCTCAACAATATCTGCAACAACAACAGCAGCAGCGGCTAATTAATCAACAGAATGCCCCCGGTCCTGCCTCTAAAGGTCCTGGTGCTAAGAAACACACTGATGAAGACGACGAATAATTTTTGACTGACCTAACGAGTCGACTTTAGATCACACTAAAAAAGAGCCCCCTGGGCTCTTTTTTGTTTACCAATAAGAAATTAGACGCAATTTGCTCCCGGCACTAGCGTGAAGTCAATGTGAAGTGCTTAGATGGAACTAGAGGAAGTTTTGTTTGAGTGGCTCTCTAACAAAGCGGGCCCCGCTGTGCTTAATCAGGAGCTTAAATATGAAATATAGACTGGTCCCGCTACTGGTAGCCACGCTTTCGCTTGCTATAAGTTTTCCGGCCATGGCCTTAGATGGTGTAGACGATGTGGGCGCATTTAATTCCATCACGGTTACTCGCAAGGCTAGAGAAGCGGCTAAACAAGCTGAAAGCGGTCAGTGGCCGCAAGCGCTTGATGCTTACAGACAAGCGCTCGGTTTAGATCCCAATGCCAATGATTTAAATTATGGCCTTTATAATTCGGCTGTACACGTGCAAAATTGGAATCTCGCTGGTCTGGCTTTAGAGAAAATTTTTGAATTTGAGCCCGGTGCTAAGCCTCATCTAAAAGCAGAGTACGGGCAAGTTTTGACTAATCAAGGTCGTTTTGACGAAGCGGTGCCGGTTTTAAAATTGGCCCTGGCTTCACCAGACTCAGATCAGAATTATCTCGGTAACAAAATCAAAGAGTTGATGACGAAAACTGCCAGAGTAGTCGTCAAAGAAAGTGTGCCGCTCACTGCTGAAGAATTAGAAGCACTGCGTAATAAGGAGGCTCCACGGGTGATTCCACAAGTGCCAATTATTCGCGGCACAGATGTGAACGTGCAAAAATCGAAGTCCGCCAAATCATTCGAGAATGCTTTTTCATACAGTGAGTTTATAGGTATCTGTACTTTTGAAAATTACGAAAAGTCTGATGACATCTCATTCTTTAATCCACCAAGAGCCCATTTTCATATCGACAAAATTTTGAAGGGGCCTAATCTGAATAAAGAGATGCCAGTGCGTTTTGAGTTTCACGATAAGACCGCTACAGAAAAACCTGAGGGTTGGGAATTTTCAGATAGCATGATGCCGAAAAAAGGTTCTAAATGGATACTGTTTACTGATGCGGCCATACCTACCCAAACCGCCCAAAATTCTTTTGAAACTTTCCGCGGCAATTATGGCCGCATGGAAGCGACCAAGGAAAATCTTGACGAAATCTACAGAGTTAGGGCACTGCACCAGGGGCAGTGACATCGTCTAGATAGATAATTTGAATCAGTGAGTCAACTCGTCGTCGCATTCAACGTCGTCTAATACGATTTGATTGCGACCACGTTTTTTGGCCAGATATAGTCGTCTGTCAGAGACCTGAACCAGCTCAAATACTGACTCTCCGTCTTTAGGATATTCGGCGATGCCACCAGAAAAACTGACGGAGAATTCTTCACCCTTATCACCGGTGTATTTTAATTTGGTGAACTCGTCTAACACTCGCGACACAGCTAAGTGCATAGTTGTGAGTGTCTCGCGTTTAAATGCCAGAATAAATTCTTCTCCACCCCAGCGGCCGCGCAGGTCATCTACGCGGAATCGCCTTGATAGAAGCTGACCGAGTCCGGCTAAGACTTTGTCGCCTGCAAGGTGACCATAGCTGTCATTGACCTTTTTAAAATGATCAACATCAAGCAAACAAATAGTAAAAGTTGTTTTGAGACGTTGAGCTTCTGCCAAAATGGCTGAGAGTTGTTCTGAAAAAGCCCGTCGCAAAAGCAGGCCTGTAGTAGTGTCTTTGTCTGAGCGATCCTTGAGCATGCGCGCTCTATCCAGGCGCACTTTTACTCTGGTTAAAAGTTCTTCGTTAACCACAGGTTTGGGTAGATAGTCGTCGCCGCCTGAGCGGAAAGCTTCAAGCCTGGCTTCTACTCCCACTTGACCGGTGAGGAAAATAATAGGCAAATCTTGCCAACGTGGAATTTGCCTGAGCATGCGACAAACTTCAAAACCGGTTACTGCCGGCATCATGACGTCAAGTAATAACAGCTCGGGCGGATACTCTTGCATGGTTTCTAAAATTTGCGAAGGATCGTTGATGATGCGCACGATCATGCCTTCGTTGCGTAGCACCAGTGCCACTGTATTGCAGAAAAATTCGTCGTCGTCGCATATGAGAATGCGCGGTCTTCCGCCCTGTCTGATGTTGACTAAATGCTGCACCGCTTTTTCTAGGGCGTCTGATTCAAGCGGTTTGTCGAGGTAAAGCGAAGCTCCTGCGTGAGCCGCCTCTACTCGGTCTTTAATCAGTGCCTGACCCGAAATAAACGCCAGAGGTAGGTTTTCGAAACCGGGTAATTCTCTAAGTTCACGAGCCAATCTGAATGACTCATCCGGATGTTCTGGTATAACGTTAATCAAGGCAGCGTCAAGTGCGTAGACAACCGCTTTCTCGATTGCTTCTTTGTGATTGGTAGCGCGGATGATATCAACAAGGCGTTGCTTACCTAACTCGTGCACTATGGCTAAAAAGTCACTGTCCGAGTCTACAACTAATATGCGGGTCATAGCCGGGTTGTTCGGCACTTGTTTTACTGCGTCTGAATTGTTGACCGCTTGATTAATTTCGCGGCATTCCGCCTCGCCCGCCAGTTGTGCTTCAACCAGCTTGCGATCAAGTTCCGCCCAGGCAATCAGCTGCTCTTCTCTCGTTTGATTAGGTAGAGCCATTGCCGCTTCTTCGATGAAGTTCATATGGTCGGATACTTGCCGGAAACCCAATGATCCGCCTGTGCCCTTAATTTTGTGAGCAAGGGCTTGTACTTCAGCGGTTAACTCGAGATTGCCGGGATCAGCTTTGGCCTTTTCAATGGCCTGAGAAAGGTCGGCAATTCTAGTGGGCAATACTCGCGCATATTTAGTTACGAGGGCCAAAAACATGGTCTCGAAATCTTTCATTTTTTGTTTGGCCGCTTCTGATTTATCGCCATCGAATTGATGATCGATTTGAGCGCCAAAAATGTATGGAATCAGCGGTTTATAGACCATTAGTGATACTGAAAGATCTGGTGTCACTAGGGGTTTGAGAGTGTCAAAATGCTTCTGGTCTTGTGCCACCAAAATTACTTTAGCTGAGTTGCCGTTGGCGCGCAGTTTAGCCAGCCAGCTCACATCAGACGTATCTTTTATCGGGCTTGCCAGAATAATCAGATCGAGGTCTTCACGGTTGAGAACACCGGTGGAGTCTTCGTTATTGTCGGATTGCAGAACCGTATGGCCCCTGCCTTCCAATACAGACGAAACAAGTTTGGAAAACTGCTTGTCTTCGTCAAAGAGGAGAATGTTTTTGCCCATAGTCGCTACAAAACCAATGCCAGAGTTATTTACAGAGGTAGGTCAGTTCTGAGTTTCCTTGGGTTTTGCCAGCCCATTTCTTCAAGCGCATCATCAAAGCTGACGCGCATTCTTTCGCAATAATTGAGAGCCATAATTACTTGTTCAATTTTCATCAAACCTTCCCGAATCAGCGGCAGGCTGGTTAGTGCTGCGTCTACAGTTTTACTGTTGACTTTGCCGGCTGCTTCAAGAATTTGTACGATGTCTCCACCGTGCTTTTTGCGCACATTCATTGCCGTAGTCAGATCGCTTTCAGTCAGTAATTGTGCTTTTTGTAAAATATCGAAAGCACCTTTAAGGTCTCTGCCTTGCCCTTGAGCAGGCGCTGCCGGCTTGTTGCCGCTTGGTGCTGGTGTCGGTGCCGGCTTGTTGCCGCCACCACCGCTGCTACCGCTAATACTATTGGCGCCCTTATCAAAGTCACCTTTGGTCAGATATTGATCAATAGATGAGCCCATGGCGTGCAATCTTTTTAAAACTTCAGGGGCTTTGTCATGGCTCATCTTTTCTTCGCGCACCAGCTCTTGCAGTTTAAGTGCGGCTTCAAGAGTAGGTTCGCTTATCAGGCCAGCTTCTTTCAACATGGTGCCAAGCAATATATTGGCCCGTTTATCAATCAAATGATAATCGAGTGGAATTTTTGTTTCCATCATCTCTTGTGGATAAACAGGAGATTGTTGTGGATATTGTTGCGGCATTTGTTGCTGGCCGTAATTCATTTGGTTTTGCGGCGGATATTGATTATTTTGCTGCGGATAACCTTGCGGCATCATGTTTTGCATTTGTGGCGGCATCTGCTGCATTTGTTGTTGCGGCATCTGCTGCATTTGGCCAGGCATTTGCTGCATATTTTGTTGCATATTTTGTTGCATATAAGGGTATGGAGCATTTTGTTGCTGCTGTGGCTGCTGCTGACCATATTGTGATGGCATCCCCTGGTAGGTTCCAGCAGGCGGATTGGCAGGCGGCAAGTTTGTAGCAGACGAAGTTTGCGGTTGAGCGTAAAGCGGGTTCTGTGGGTAACCGGGCGGGTTTTGATCGTGTGCAGGAGCTTGCCCAGGTAGAGGAACCATAGGTGTCATTGGAGACATAGGGGACATTGGTGAAAGTCCAGGTGCCAGAGACGGGGACAAACCCTGGCCACCAGCCACGGAAGCGACACCAACATTGGCATTTAAGTCAGGCTCGCCAAAGCTCTCGGCTTCAGCACGGGGTTTAAGCTCATCAGGAATTTCTAAAGGCGTTGACGAGCCGGCTGACATTGAAAGAATGTCGTATAAAAATTCCAAATCTTGAGGGGCGAATGGCTGCGTCCACACTACCTTAGAATTGCTGTCGATTTCTTCGTACAGCGTCCAGACAGGATCTTTCAATGATTCGTCCCACTGACAGGTCAAAATGAAAGATTTGCGGTCTGAATCTGGCCAGGGCATTTCTATCAGGGTGCCGCGCTTGCTCTGGGCCTCTTCCAACAAGACACGCACCTTGCTCAGGGAGGGGCAAGACGGTTCTGTGGGTAAACGATGACGTCTGGAACCGAGTCCAGATGGTTCTTCGTTAGGCTTTTTTGGCGGTAGTTTGTTCATAGTTTCCCCGATAAGTCCTGATTGCCTGATTTCTTTATGCCACAATTATTACTTTTAGCTCTGATTTAGAGAAAAATTTGCTCTCAATCCTTGCCAACAGCTCAGATAGTCCGGTTGCAAATATTCGGTTTCCATCGCCAGTTTGGTAGGAATGTAAATCAGAGAACTCTCAAACATGAAAGCGAGGGTGTTGCCCATATAAGTGGGTTTTAAATCTTCTTGTGAAGCTTTGTTGAAAGTTTCAAAATCAGGACCGTGAGCCGTAAGAGTATTGTGCAGGGAGCCTCCGCCAGGTACGAAACCTTCCTGTTTGGCATCATAAACACCAAATATTAAACCCATATATTCGCTCATGGTGTTGCGATGGTAATAGGGCGGACGGAAGGTATGTTCAGCCACCATCCACCTCGGTGGAAAAATAACAAAGTCAACGTTGGCGCTGCCGTCCACTTCAGAAGGCGAGGTCAGTACGGTAAATATGGACGGATCAGGATGATCGAAACTTATAGTACCGATGGCATTGAAAAGCGACAGATCATATTTGTAGGGATAATAAGTGCCGTGCCAACCCACCACATCTAGTGGCGAATGTTCAATATCGGCTTGCCAGAGATTGCCGTTGAACTTATTGGTCAATTTAAATTTGGCGCCATTCACCGGTGCCGATTTTTGTTCATAATCAGCTGTAGGAGCCAGAAAATCGCGACTGTTGGCCAGCCCGTTTGAGCCGATGGGCCCGAGATGAGGCAATCTAAAGGGCGGTCCGTAGTTTTCTAAAATATAACCGCGAGCAGTTTTATCAGGCAGTGAAATTTGATATTTGACGCCACGTGGTATCACTGCAATTTCGCCGGGTTTAATTTGAATGATACCAAACTCGGTGGCAATTTTCAGTCGACCTTTTTCGGGCACTATGAGAAAATCACCGTCGCTATTGTAAAAATAGCGGTCGGTCATATCACAGTTAGCGCCATACAAATGAATCGCCGAGCCGCGCAGGCTCGACATATCACCGTTGCCGGCGAGAGTAGTTAGGCTGTCGATAAAATCTACAGTACCGCTCTGCGGTAAGGCAAAAGCATTCCAGCGCAATTGATTGGGTGATGCTTCCATTTCAGTAAAGGGCCGGCTGCGCATATTTAAATTAGGTAACCGGCTAAACTGCGAATGCAGAACTGATGGCCTAATGCGATACAGCCAGCTGCGCAAATTTTCGTGACGGGGCATGACAAAAGAAGTGCCACTTAACTGTTCGGCATAAAGGCCATATTTAACTGTCTGAGGCGAATTTTGGCCGTGTGGAACTGCGCCAGGTTCAGCCTCGGAAATAAATTGGTTGCCGAAGCCGCTCAAATAATTGTGGCGATCTTGCGTTTCACTGGCCACCGTCATTTCTATTTGACTCCTTAGCTTTTCATGAAAATAGCGCGAGCATGCTGATCCATTTTGGTGGCCTCAGCTTCACGACCGGCTGCTCTGAGCATTTTTGCGTAGTTTTCGTAGATACCTATCAGGTCGGTATGCAACGGTCCAAGAGCTTTTTGTCTTACTTCCAGAGCTCTTTTATAATTTTCTTCGGCTTCAGGATATTTTCCCTGATTTCTCAAACAGTTGGCCAGATTATTGAGTGATTGCGCGAGCTTGGGATCTTTGGCATCAAAAGCTTCTGCTTCTTTGATGGCAGAACGGAAAAGGTCCTCGGCTTCCTGGGGTTTCCCTTGGTTCATGGCATTTTGTGCCATAAGGTTGTAACGTTCCCACATAGCATTGTCCTCTGGCGATAAGTAAGACTAAGTGCCGGTCCTTGCGCATTTTCAATCTTTGAGAAATTGACGCAAGCACTAAAACTTATAAGTGCATAGTGTAGATCAACTCTGTTCGATAAACTTAGGCTAGTATGCTTTTCAGACTTAATTTTGGGGCTATCAAGTGTTGAACGACAAACAGAAAAAGAACCTCTGGCTGGGCATTATAGCCATGGTTGCCATGGGCATCTATCCGCCATGGAAAGAATTTGGCACGGTGGAGCGGCCCTCAGTTTTTGCGCCTATAAATCAACCGCCAGCTGTCAGCGCCGAAATAAATCGTGTAGATATTGACTTCTCGCGCCTTGGCATCGAATTGTTTCTTGCCACTCTCGTTACTGGAGCTTTAGTCATTACTGCCGCCGGTCGTCCCGATCCGCCTTCATTTATTCCTGCCGGAAATAAAACTGTTTCAGGCGCAAGCAGTGAAAACGAAATTGGCAGAGGTACCGCCAGCTCAAGCGCTAATAATGGTGGTGCTAAAGCTGTCAAGACGACTCGGGTTGAATTGCCTCAGAACTATTATTTGGGCGAAATTTTTGTAGAGTCAGACGACGACGCCGATTATTGGGACGACTATTGTCCTGCTAAAGGGGCCATTGATTTGCCTAAAGGCAAAAAAATTCAGCTTGAATTGGCCAAAGATATCAAAGTCGATTTTTCTTTCCTCAGTGCTTTTCCTAGCGACGCACTTTATTCTGTTGATGCCAGCGACGCTCAAGTGAGCGACGAAGATTTGAGCAAACTTGGCGCGCTTGTATCTATCAAAGAACTTGATCTTTCGGGCACCAGTATTGGTAGCACTGGAGTGACTTATCTGAAGTCTTTAGGTCGTCTGGAGAAATTGTGGCTTGATCGCACTGCCATTGATGACCAGTGCGTTCCAGCATTGATCTCGCTTAATAAGCTGAAGAAACTTTCAATCTCTCAGACCAAATTGAACGATTTGGCCCTGGAGAATTTGAAAAAAGATCTGCCTAATTGCGAAGTGATTACTTCTTAAAATTGACGATGGTGATCAAGCTATTTATAAGTTTGAGTTTGTGTATTCACAAGTTCGCGCGCTCGCTCAGCCGCTTTTACTACAGCTTTGATTAATGTCACTCGCAGCTTGCCTTCTTCAAGTTCCATCAAGCCATCAATAGTACAGCCGGCTGGAGTTGTAACTGTGTCTTTTAGCATGGCCGGATGTGACTTAGAATCGAGCACCATTTTCGCCGCACCATACATTGTTTGAGCAGCTAAGAGAGTTGCAGTTTCGCGTGCGATACCAAGTTTGACACCAGCTTCGGCAAGAGATTCAATTACCACATATAAGTAAGCCGGGCCGCTGGCCGACAGTGCAGTGACGGCATCCATCAACGACTCATCGACAAAAACTGTTTCGCCCACGCATTTGAAAATCGCCTCAGCCACTGCCAATTGATCTTCTTTAGCGTGGCTGCCACCACAAAGACCTGCCATACCGGCGTTAATAATCGAAGGCGTGTTTGGCATTGCCCGCACTACGGCGACATTATCATTTAAACGTTCTTGTACGAAGGCAGTGGTGACCGATGCGGCGACCGAAATTACTAATTGCTTTTCGGTAATAACGTCTTTCAATTCTTTCAGCACGCGGTCCATATTTTGTGGTTTGACAGCCAGCAAAATTATGTCTTTACCAGCGATTGTGGCGCGGTTGTCCTGGCTCACTTGAATGCCAAGTTTTTTTTCTACCCGCTCAACTGATGCACTTTTCCCTACACTGCCGCTCACGTCGGCAGCTGTCAGATCGCTGTTTTTAAGTAAACCAGAAATGAGGGCCTCACCCAGTTTTCCTACTCCGACGACTGCGAGAGTTTTTCCTTGCAACATTTTATTGGCCTCAGTTATTTGTGGTCAGAACGATTTTTCCTGTTGAATTGCGACTTTCCAAAAGCTCATGGGCTTTGGCTGCTTGTTCTAACGGAAACACATGTTCAACATTGAGCTTGAGCCAACCTGATTTAATGGCGTGAATTACTTCGCTCGATCGAGTTAAGAGTTCATCACGATCACGCAAGTGATTACCCAGGCTTCCGCCTGATACTGTTAGTGAGCGCTGCTGCAGTGAGTTTGGTGCAATTGGTTCGGCCGGTCCACTGGCAGAGCCGAAAAGCACTACGTGGCCGTGGTTGGCTGCGGCCTCTAATGAGCCGGGAAAAGTTGTTTTTCCCACGCCGTCGATTACCATCTGACAGCCTGCGCCTTTTGTAATTTTGTGCACTTCTTCAACAAAATCTTGAGTGGTGTAGTCAATAACGTGATCGGCTCCACAATTCTTTGCTATTTCAGCTTTAGCTGCAGATGAGACTGTGCCTATTACTGTAGCTCTAAGATGTTTGAGCCATTGCACGAGAAGCTGGCCCATGCCGCCGGCGGCCGCGTGCACCAGCACGGTGTCTGAACCTTTGATTTTGTGAAAATCGTTGATCAGATAGTGGGCTGTCATTCCTTGTAAGGGCAGTGCGGCGCCGTCTTCAAATGAGAGTTCGGCCGGCAGCGGTATCAAGTCTTGTGCCGTAACCAGTGCCGCTTCAGCGTAAGCGCCAATGTTGCCGGAATAAGCGACACGGTCGCCTACTTTGACGCAATCAACATCTTCGCCTACCGCCTCGACAGTGCCTGAAGCTTCTAGACCCGGAGTGTAAGGCAAAGGCATGGTGTAACGGCCGATGCGCTGGTAAATATCGATAAAATTGATACCGCAGGCTTTGATTTTGACCAGTGCCTGTCCAGGACCGGGCGCAGCCAGTTCAAAATCACTATACTTGAGAACGCTAGGGCCGCCATTTTCGGTTACTAAAATGCCCTTGACTTTGCTTGCTGCCATAATCACCATTTGACTTATACTTAAACAGTTAATGAATATACCGCACAACAGTAGCATAAGAAGCTTATATGAATGATTGCTGAAGCTGAAGTGAAAAGCCCGATGGACAAGCGTTTCTGGTTTGCCGCTGCATTTCTTGCTACTCTCGTCATCATTGGTTATGGCTACTGTCTGAGCGGATATTTTCTCGCAGATGATACGTGGCAGGTGCAGTTCGCTTATCGCATTCTGCACGGTGAATCACATCTATTATTCGACAATTTCAAACAGAGTTATTTGAGCCTGCCGGCATTAGATTTCTACCGGCCGTTGCTTGGAGTGACTTATCTGAGCGACTATTTGCTCTATGGCATGAATGCCTGGGGCTATTACTTAACCAACTGCATTTTCGCTTACCTGGCCGCCCTCTTTTTCTTCATGTCGGTGAGGGCACTGACCGCTGATTTTGGCACAAGTCGATCGTTTTACTGCGCATTATCGGCTGCGGCTTTGTTTGCGTCTTCCCCGTTGCATTGCGAAGACATCTGCTGGATTTCTGGGAGGGCCGATCTTCTCGCTGCTGTATTTTATTTGCCTGCTCTTTATTTGGCAATATTGAGCTGGAGATCTAGCAGTAGCAAACAGTCTGTGGAGTTATATCTCTGGTCTATTTTGTTCTATGTACTCTCGCTTATGAGCAAAGAGTCGGCTGTGGGTTTACCTCTGCTGGTGGCAGCCTTGCCTTTAGTATGCCTGCCCGCATTGCGTGCTAATTCAAAGACGCCTGCGCCTCCGTCGCCTCAAGAGAGCCCGCCAGCTTACACTAGCAGTAGTGCTCAGTCGCCATCGTCATCTGATTTATCTTCAACTGCTTCTTCAACTTCTTCATCTCGCAAAAGCAAACGGGCGAAGAAATATAATACCGCCAGTGATGCTACTCCAGTTCCAATTTCAGGTCCAGTGCCAGTTCAAGCACCAGCTCCAAGCTCTGCTTCTGAAGCCAATCAATCGAAGCAGTCTACCGCGCAACCGGTAGAGCCTAAGCCTGCTTCAGGCGAGTTGACTAAGAAAGAACTGTTAAGTCGCTGGTGGAGATTTTCTCTGCCCTATTTCTTACTGCTCATTCCTTATTTTGTTATCCGCACCATTTCACTGGGTAGCCCCATCGGTGGTTACACCGGAGATATGGGCAAGGCACTTTCCCGCTGGTTGTTCTACCGCTGGGTCGACCCCACCACGCTCTGGCGTCTGATTTTCCCACTGCCCCATGTCATTTTTCCTGATCCTCATGTTTACATTCAGGTTGTTGTTTGTCTTTACGCCGCCATATTTGGATTGCTGATTGTTCGACTGGTGACGCAGCGATTGAACTGGAGCGGTTTGCTTTTTGTGGCAATTATGGCTTTCCAGGCCCTGCTACCGCTGTATAAACTCTGGGGTCTTGATCAAGATATGCACAACCAGCGTATCTATTATTTTCTCACCATGGCGCTGGCTTTGTTTTTGCCCTGGCTTGTTTTTGCGCCGAAAGTAGCCGATCGCAAGGCTGCTGCGGCTAATTCACTGGCCTTGCCTATGGGTGTAGAAGCTTTGCTTGACGCTGCGGCAGCATTTTTGTTTGGCGTCATCG
>CASBPX010000215.1 GCA_949127735.1 Candidatus Obscuribacterales bacterium
GCGTATAGATTGACCAGATCTTCGGCCACTTGTTTGACCGATTTTTTAACTCTGCGTTTAGTCGATTCCCACTCGGCACCACCAAGTCTTGAAAGTCTCGGAGGGTTGTCGCCGGCACCGCGATAACGAGAAAGTAAATTGATTTGATCAACGGGGACGTAGAGTTTGTCTTCACCGGCATATTGCACGGCCAAGAACTCTCTTTGCTGGGTGTCGACATTGATTCTAGTGACACCAATAAACTGACCGATGCCGTGCTTCATATGCACAACATAGTCGCTCACTTTGAGATCGGCTACTGAAGTGAAGCGCTCATAGTTTTTCTCAGCTACCGGTCTTCGATAAACAGTCGGTTTGCGTTTGACACCAAACATTTCGGCGTCGGTTACCGAAACTAGGTTGATGTCGTTCAGTTTGAAACCATGAGTAAAACCGTGGCGACAAACCCAGACAACAGGCGCATTGTCCGGCGCACTACCTTTTAGTGCGTCGGCTCCGGGCATTTTGCCTGACAAGGCGTCATCTAAAGCTGAAATCGAAAGAGATGGCGGTTTAGCACTGCCTGGGCCAATTGGTCCGGCGCCTGAGCTGAGGCCACTTTTCGATGGATCTCCGGCACCATTTTCTTCAACTGGTGTAATGTGACTGTCAAGGCTATCGTCGCTCTGCGATAAATAAGCGGCTGGACAATCCCATTCTTTCATGATGCCGAGCAAGCGCTGTGGTTGTTCGGTTGAAATCAACACGTTTAAGCCTTCTCGGCGCCAGGAGCGCACTTTTTCAGCCATGATTTCAATTTGATTGCCGAAACGCTCGACTGGTTGGCAATCAAAATTCACCACCGATGGTGAACCTGCTTCTGTATCCATCGCCAGAGGCAACGTAGATACGTAAATTCGTTGATGGGGTTTTAGCTGCTCAGTCACTTCACGAGCGCTCAAGTGCAAGGGTCTTGGTAGCGGCAACAGCCGACCGGTCTCAAGCCCTTCTTTAAAAGCGCTGTCGAGTTTTTCTTGATAAGAAGATAGCGCGGCGAGAAGTGTGTCCCATTCATCTAATACGATCAAGCTATTGGGCTTGATGTAATCGCAAATGGTGGCAAACTGAGTGTGCACATATGGTGCGTAATATTCAACCGATTCCGGATAGCGGCCTGCGGCGAGAGCTTCCAGATCGCTTTCCATTACCGTTCTAAGTGTTTCGGCTGACGATTCGGATAGTTTTGAGGCTGCTTCTTCAGTCACCGCCCGCAGTGTATCTACAAGAAGAAGTCTTGCTTCTTCACTTTGCTCGGCAACAATCCACCAGCGCGGCACAATCAAGCAAGTTTCTAAAGTTTCAATAGAGCGCTGCGTATCAATATTGAAGACACGCATCGACTCAATTTCATCACCGAATAATTCAATTCTGAAAGGTGAACCGCAAGATGGATAAATATCGACGATATCGCCTCTAACGCTAAACTCGCCGCGCAGTGTCACCAGCGATTCACGCGAATAACCAAGATTTGCCAGTCTTCGTGCCACTTCTTGAGTATCAATAGTCTCGCCGACGCTTAATCGCAGACAATTATCTGCTAATTGTTCTGGTGCTAAAACTCGCTGGCTTAGAGCGCGTGCAGTTACGACACAGATGAAAGGATCTTGCGGGCGTTCCTGACAGTGTCGCAATACTTCCAGTTGAGCGGCAATATTGTCAGGGCTCGACAATACTTGTTCGTATGGTGAAACTTCAGAACTGGGATAAACATAAATTGGATACTTACTTAAGTTTGTAAGCTCCTGGTGATATCGTGCGCCCGTATGGTTGTCTTGCACTACCAGAAAAATGGACCTTTTGGTCTCGTGACTCAAAACAGAGAGTACAAGCGACTTTGCAGAGTCAGTGAGCCCCGTCAAGTTGAGCTCGCCGGTGCCACCTTTCGCTGTTCGAGCGAGAAGTCGCGCATATTGCGGGCTTGAGATAAAGAGCTGGTGCAGTTTCGCTGCGAGGTTGCTATTGCGCATTTGTGGCGGGATCCCTATCACCTGGTGCCAAATCGATCCCTAATTTCAAAACTGTGCCTTCACTTCAAAAAATGTGGGCATCAGTAGTATTTTTGCCGATTTGGGAAAGAGGCATTTTACCATTTTGCTCTTGCGACAAACTACACGTGTAACGGCCTCTAAAGGGTTACATCTTGTATTATTGCTATAAATTGTAGGATGGAGACGCGTGTGCGGAAAAAAGGAACAGGGCTGACTTTGTGCCTGGTCACGGCCATTAACCTGGCTTTTAGTGCCGCCACTTTGCTTGCTTTAGCCGAGGGCGCTCGCTATCGACCAGATGCGGAAACGCATATGGATCAGGGCATCAAATTTTTGCGCGCCAAACAGCTCGACAAAGCCCGTAAAGAATTCGACACTGTAGTCAAGATGGAGCCATCCATTCCTGATGCGTATAACAACATCGGCCTCTCGTATGCCTATGAAAATAACGTCACCAAGGCGATTCAATATTATCGCAAAGCCTTAGACATAGAGCCGCTCTATATGCCGTCTTTGAACAACCTTGGCCTTGTGCTCTATTCCACCGGTAAGGCTGAAGAGGCTCTCTATTACTGGCGTCTATGTCTCAAAATTTCCGGGGGCAATGAGCCAGACTTACATTATTATGCTGCTAATGCCATGCGTGACGTGGGTCAGAAGACTGATGCGCGCGAGCATTATCTGCAGGCTATTAAGATGAAACCCTCGCACGCAGCCGCTCACAGCGGTCTGGCCGCGCTTGATCTGGGCGAAGGCCGACTGGATGAGGCTTTCACCGAGATCAATAAAGCCATAGCCCTTAAGCCTGACTCGGCCTTCAGTTATTATCATTTAGGCTTAATTGAAGAGCGCAGACGCAATGTTGGCGCTGCTTTGAAGGCCTATGAGACGTCGCTCAAGTATGAGAATGTGCCTAAGTACGCGCAAGAGACTCGCAGCCGCATTGCCAAATTAAGCGGCCAGCCCACGGCTAACGACTCAAACTCAAATCCGAATGGGCAGCCGGGAAGTAATCAAAATGATGACCTTTCCGCCCGTCAAGACCTTTTGCGCCAGCACGCTCAAACGGCCATGAAGCACCGGGCCTGGTCGGAGGCCAGCAAAGATTTAGAGACATTAATCAAAGGTGGCGGGGGCGATGATCCCGTGCTTTTAAACAATCTCGGGCTCTGTCAAGCCAATCTCAGCCAGCCTGCTAAGGCTGTAGAAAGTTATCGCAAGGCTCTGATGTTGAAGCGCGACGGTTTTCCTGAGGCTCAGTTCAATTTAGGAATGGCGCTGCGCAGGCTTGGTGATAATGCGGGAGCTGAAGCGGCTTTTCGTAAGACCATAATTGACTCAGGTTTGGTCAAAAAAACCAATCCGCTGGCTCAGAATATGTTGGGCATTATTTTGCGTGAGCGTGGCGACTACAGCGGCGCCGACAAAGCATTTCGTAAGGCAATTTTGCAGTCAGGTGGAGATGTGCCGGTAGCGCATTACAATCTGGGCGTTCTGTTGGAGAGAATAGAGCGCAGTCGTGAGGCCGTTTCTGAGTATAAGACCTATCTTAAGCTGGCACCAAAAGGCAAAAATGCCACTATGGCCAGGCAGCGGCTTAAGCGTTTGACTGGAATGTAAGCCTGCCTGTCTTACAACAAATTGAGGTGAGGATCTCTTCATTTTGTCTGTACATATAGAAATGGTTGCCAACAGAGCGGCCATCCTTATAGTAAAATCAGAAAATGACTACAGTAGACACATCTGAAGTGACCACGGCCGAAGCCGTCGAAGCCGTTTGCGCGGTTGCTTCAAAGCGCCCTGTTTCAGAGCCTGATGCCACGAAAACGCGAGTGGCGGTGCTCATGAGTGGTGGAGTAGATTCGAGTGCTACGGCCATGCTCATGATTAAAGCCGGCTATGAAGTTGTCGGTGTCACAGGTTGGTTGATCAAATCAGGCAGCCGCTGTTGCGATACTGGAATGGTTGATGCCGCTCGTGTTTGCGAACAGCTGGGCATTGAACATCATGCTGTTGATTTGCGCGAATTATTCAAAAGCGAAATTATCGATCAGTTTCATCAGTCTTATGCTCGTGCCAAAACTCCGTTGCCATGTAGTGTTTGCAACACTTTAATTAAGTGGGGCGCGTTGCTTCGCTATAGTCAAAAAATTCTCAAAGCTAGATATATTGCTACTGGTCACTATGGCCGAGTGGTTGAAACTGAAGACGGTTTCAGATTGGCGCGAGCCAAAGACCCGAAAAAAGATCAGTCGTACGTGCTCTGGGGTTTGACCATGGAGCAATTAAAATCGACTTTGCTGCCGCTGGGCGAATATGGCAAAGACGAAATTCGTGCCATTGCTGAAGGTGGCGGTTTAGTTACGGCCAATAAACCAGACAGCCAAGATCTTTGTTTCATTCCGCGCGGCACCACTACTCAACAATATCTTGGTAATTTTCTTCAAGTAGAACCAGGCCCAATTGTGCACACCGTCAATGGGGAGATGTTGGGCCAGCATCAAGGCACCTTCAATTACACAATCGGCCAACGCAAGGGCCTCGGCATCGCTTATCACGAAGCGCTGTACGTTACTTCTATTGATCCGGATACCCGCACTGTTTATGTCGGACCTCCTGAAGCGCTTTTGCGTAAGGAGTTAACGGCGTCGGCCGCTAATTGGTTAATGGAGACACCACCTGTAGAGTCATTCGAAGGGCTGGCAAAAATTCGCTACAACTCTCAAGCTGAACCGGCAACGATTTATCCTTTGCCTGACGCTCAAATTCGGGTTGTTTTCCACGAACCACAACCGGCGATTACACCAGGGCAGGTGCTTGGCATATACGATTTGACCGATACCTATATGCTCGGTGGCGGCTGGATCGACTGAAGCTTAAAAAGCAGCTGAATTGGCCGATTGAGGCAGTTTGATGATTGCGAAGCGGCTATTTATCTTTTATAATAAACAAATACGGCGCTATGGGTGGTGCTCTTTTCATGTTCAGAAAATATTGTCTCTCGTTTGCCATGGTTCCAGTGATGCTGGCATCATTGTTGCTTCCGTTAGATGCTGAGGCTCGCAAGCATTCATCGAGCTCAGCCGCGAGAAGTTCTCACTCAACCAAAAAAAGCACAGCTGCAAAATCTGTCAGAAGTCGCGGCTCTCGAGCCGTGGTGGCTCAGAAAGCTTCAAGCCGCCGGGGCAAATCGCGCACTCGTGTAGTTGCTTCATCAAGGCAATCTCGTTCGCGCCGTGTCCATGTGGCTCGCGCTGCAAGGCACCATGTTGTCGCCCACGCTGCTCCAAAACCTCGTTATGCTTACCCTCTGGGCATTTTTATGCGCAACCCCCCGGCCTTTGATACCAGCCCCCTTGATGTACAAAATGCTAATCACATAGCTTCTGCTTTTGAAAATGGTTCGGCCAATACTTATGCAGCTCGTGTGCTGGTGCGTGCCGGTGTCGTGAAATATCACCCATTACGTGGTGGCATATTCTGGCGCCGTGAACCTGTTAAATACATCATTATGCATTCTACAGAAACTGGTATTCCTATTGGTGCTGCTCGCGTCATAGAAAGCTGGAGCTCCATGGGCATGCGCCATCCGGGTGCTCAATATGTGGTGGAGAGAGACGGCACCATCTATCAGGCAGTTGATCCTGATCTGGCCACTGTGCACATCAACATTTTTAAAACTTTGCCTGGTATCAACAACGACAATAGTATCGGCATCGAAATGTGCCATACCGGTGCGCAAAATTATCCGCAAGCGCAATTGCATGCAGTTACCCGTCTGGTTGGCTATTTACAAAGTCGCTATAACGTTGGCGATGACAACATCATCACGCACCGCTACGCTCAGCAAGGCGACCATACCGACCCCGTTAATTTTGACTGGTCAGGTTTTATTGCCACCAAAAATGGTTTCCGCAACCAGGCTATTGCCTACCGCTCTCACAAAATCAAAGAAGAATCCAGACATTGGAAACGTGAAGTGGAAGTTCCGGTCAATACCTACATGAAGCCACACACGCAGTTGAGTAAACCCACTGGTTTGGCCCCAGGTCAGTCACCTGCTGTGGTGCCAAGCATTGTGCCAAATGTGGTGCCTGCCACAGTTCCGTCTGTGGTACCAGGGGAGGCACCAAAACCGGGCAGTGATTATATCGAAGTGCCAGTGCCTGAGCCGAGCCAAGCTGATCGAACTAGTGTTACTGATCGTACGCCAATTGCTCCTCCAGTTAAAACTGACAGACCACCAAGTGGTGCTTTAGGTACTCCTGGAAGCGCGCCATTGCCTGGCGAAGACATTTAAGTTTGCGCTTGTGTGAGTTGTTAGCTGGAGCTTTCGTGGCTTCGATTTTCATTGCAGCGGAACATGCTAGCCCAGCTGTTGCTCTGCTGGTCCAGCCGCTTTCGAATCAGGTCCGCCTAAAATGGGCCAGAGAGATTCGTTAGCTCAAATGAATCTTCTATATGTAGAGTGAAACTGCCAGTTTAAACTTCAGCTATTTTGATCTGTTTCGGTCACTAATAGATTTAAGCCGGAAAAATAGATAGCTAAATCCGGCGCAAAAAACCAATAGAATTGCTGCAATGCCACCACAAAATATTTCCAGGCTGTTATCGTTAAAAAGCAAAACAGTATGCGGTGGCCCGTCGGAAATAAATCTTGTAGGGTGAAATGCGCCGAAAATAGTGATAATCGCTACAAAGGCAAAACCAAGAAAGGTCAGAATAGACAGAAGAAGCGATATTAGTTTGGAAACTTTTAGTATCATGAGGATCACGGCCTGAAATCGCTTTTTATAATTATACCCTCAGTAGATGAGAGCGATGTGATTTGCCGAACATAGATAGCGAGACGACGGTGAAGCAGTCATAGTCAAAACACGTTTTATATACGAGGTTCTTTTTGTAATTGCCTTGTGGGCAATCTTATCTCCACTTGTAGCAATGCCGCTCTACGAGCGCCTTTTGTTCTTTCCGGACAAATCGGATCCAGCTAAAACCTTAGGATTGTTTCGCGATGACCCAAGGTTGCTTTGTGATTCTTGCGAGCAGATTTCTTTCTATACTTCTGAGCACGTCAAGCTTAGTGGATGGTTCTTTAAACACAAAGCGACAACAAAAACAATTTTAGTCAGTCATGGCAATGGTGGAAATCTGGGACACCGTGCCATTCTTGCCTCAGCTCTGCTGAAATCTGGCTGCTCAGTGCTTCTGTATGATTATGCGGGTTACGGTAATTCGCAAGGTACGCCGACGGTTCGCCATGCAATTAATGACGCCTGCGCCGCTTTCGATTATCTAACGACAGTACAAAACATTCCTGCCAAACAAATTATTGTCTATGGTGAATCTCTAGGTGCCGGCATTACCGCTGAACTTAGTAAAATGCGCCCAGTTTCTGCCATGATCTTGCAATCAACTTTTCCATCATTAACCTGGGCCGCGCATGATCGTCTCTGGTTTACCTGGCTGTATCCAAACAGCTGGTTTCAAGAACTTGACTGTCTCGCTGCGGTGCGTTCCTCAACAATCCCGCTGCTGGTTATACACGGTACCAAAGATCCCATTTTTCCAGTGCGCTATGCCGAGATAGTGTATAAGCAAAGCCAAATTCAAAAAGGTCGGCCAAGTACGCTTGCTATTATTCCGAGCTTAAGTCACAACCTTGAAGACAGCAACAATCCTGAATATTTAGCAGCTTTACGCGAGTTTTTAAAATGACAGAAAATAGCGTAAATTCTTTGATTAACGAGTTGGCGGCTATCAAGCTCGGAACGCTCGCGTTCAATCTCGGTGCCATTGCCTGGATAGCACTAAATACGCAATTTGGCAGTGGTGGAGCAAGCTTCCAACCGGGCTGCTATGTAAGTCCCAACATCATTAACGCGGTAGCTGCACTAGTGCTCCTTTACAGTGGCTATCTTGCATGCCTGGCTATCAAGAGAGGTAGTTTAATACCTGCATTTCTCACTTTAACTTTTATATTTGCGATGCTTGCAACACTTATGCGTGAAATATGATTGCACTGCTTCTATTGACAGCGATTGTTTTTATCAAGGCATCCATGGTGCAAGCACTCTGTGCCAGGGCCGATATCGAAGATACTGAAAAAGAACAGAGGCGCGCGCGGCGCATTGCTCTTATCGCCTGCGCGGTACCAGCTCTCGGTACGGCCGTCATGGCTGCTCTCTGTACTTTTCTTACTGTTCCTCTTGCTATTCCTCTTGGTATAGCTATGGCCAATGGGCCGGTCACTGGCGACATTTATTCTGCCTTCGGTAATTTCGCTCTCTTCTTGCCCTTATATTTTGCCTGGTTAACCGACTTCATCATCACAGCAGTGTGCTGGACAATTTACAAAGATATGAAAATAAATCCGCCTTTCACATCGGCATGCTTGGCCTATGTGATCATCGTTATTTTTGAATATACAATCACAGGTGGTGCCGTAGTTATGGCCAATCCAGCACGGTGAATCATGCTTCTATTTGCTCTGCGCCAAGCGTTTTAAAAATCGGTCCGGTCCCATGAAGCCCGGCAGTTGCTTCAACAATTTGCCGTTACTATCCATTACGAAAACCATTGGTATCCCATTAAATGGATGCTCCGTTTGCAGAGCCTGTGACTCTTTGCTTTCCATGTCGAGCCGCACTGCAACGTAATCTTTATTCAGTTTTGTCGCCACATCAGGGTCAACATAAGTTAGTTCATCCATTTTGCGACAGTAATGGCACCATGGTGCTCCAAACTCTACAAGCAGTGGTTTATTGCTTTGTTTAGATTCGGCGAGGGCAGCAGCGTAGTCTTTTTTCCAGTCGACCTTTCCGGCCTGCTCGGCCACTAAAGGCTCGCCCGTAGTCAGCTTTTTCACATACCGAGTGTACTTGGCACCACCTTCAGCAAGATCAGGGCAGAGCATAGATGGCATAAATTCTTCAATGTGCATATAAACTTTTGGTGCCGAGATGGATTTGTAGAATTTTCCCGCGCCGGTCATTTCCGGCTCTGATGACGCAACAAGAATCGGGGCATGCTCTTTGCCCACCAGTTCTAAGTTATTAAGGCCCCCATCTGTGTACAACTGTTGCGGCACCAAGCGCATAGCCAGTGCTCCTGGCACTTTGTCAACATAGTCTTTGACGGTCGTCCAGGGGTTTTCCAAAATCAGTGCTTTGCATTTATTTGATGCCGCTATTTTTAGGCAAACATAGGAGCCAATATCGCGTCCCAATAAAATTAAGTGTTCCGGCGATATCTTCTTTTCTTTAATTAGAAAGTCATAGGCTGCTTGACCGTCAATACACGCTGTTTGTGGTGACGCTTTTACAGCAGAATTATTTAGTCCGCGATAATCAAATAAAAATACTGATGGCCCAGCGGCTCTTAGCATTTTTACGTAACCGGCTGTTAGAGGTAAACGCTTACCGAAGCCGTTGTAACAGACAAGCACCGTGTCGGCGCCGGAGCCAGCAAAGAACCAACCTTCCAGTTCGACTTTGTCGGTGGTACTAAATTTAAATTTTTCAGGTACCTCGAGACCTAGTTTTTTGAATTCTTCATCTGATGGCGGAGTATTGAGAGCATCAAGTATCGCCGCGCTAGGCGTATTCTGACCCATCAGCGTGCGGGCGAAAGTAGAAAGCTCTTTGCGATCGCTTACAGTGCTGCCTCGAAAGAGCACTGAATGCAAAAAGTTTGGGTTCGTTGCTGGAGCAAAAGCGAGAATTAGCGCCACTATACCAAGGGCAATACAAATTGCTGCAAAGGCACTGAGTTTAAAAATATAAGTAAAAACACTTTTTGATGTAGCCACAAATTACTCCTAAGCCGACCAATCACTTTTTCGATCTTTAACTCGCCAGATAAAACCATCTAATAAATAATGGGTTGACTGGGGTAGCGACAGCAGTGGTATCAGTAATGCCAGTATGGCAGTGTCGCCGATAGACGGCAAGAATGAAAATGGAGCGAAAAGACTAAGATGTTCGCGCCATACAAGGCCGTCCCACAGACCTTCTTCAAGATAAGCAAGGGCTGCCAGGAAGACAAAGAAGATGGCAACGTTTGAGATTAGCAAGCGGCCGAGCTTTATTCGATTATCTTTGCCGACGCTATCACCATAAGTTGTATTACTAATTTGATGGTGATAAAGCCAGATTAGTGCCATGTAGGGAATGCCGTGGCTGACCACATTTGTAATCGTGAAAGCCATGTCTGAATTAAATGCGACGATGCCAATCCACCAGCTCAGAGCCGTTCCTGCGAGCAATAAATTTTTAGGTATATTGAAAAATCTGTTTTTTGCACCCAACACAATTTCTTTTATGATGTAGGCAAAGGCGACTATCAAGTACGCTGCAAAGCCTGCTTGTGTGACTATTTGCGGCAGTGTTTCGATAAAATCGCCGGCCACAAACCAGCTAAAATTTCTTGGCATATTGGTATGCCAGAAGAGTATTGGATATAGCGTAGCCAGATAAACGGCAGCGCAATCGAGCCATCTGTATTTTTTAAATTCAAGCGGATCTTTTCTCGAGTAAAGAATGACGAAACCAAATTGTTGACGAATAAAGTGAAACACAGCCAGGTAAGCCAGGGCGCGCCAGAAATAAATGGCGTCCAGCGAATACAATAAGCTGCCGCAGACCCATGCTATGGCCGGAATGGCAAGCAAAATAGTTTTGTTGTTTTGAAAGGCCGTGGGATCAAGGTAAGTGCGAAAAAGAGTGGCATAGACGTGAGCCACGTCGATAAGCAAAACGAAGCACACCCAGACCCACAATGGCACATTAGTGCTGGCTGCCATTTGCTCACGAAACAAAAGCACACAGCCAACTGCAATGAAGGCGGGTGAGAGAATCCAGATGCTGTCCCAGAGTGGTGATGAGAGCCAGGCTTGTTCAGCGGGTCGCTCGGTGGAAGCGGCCACAATCTGGTCAGGCTGAAAATGTATATCAGGATTCAAGTTTTTCTAAGACCATCTTCGCCGCTTCGACACCGTGATATTGAGCTTCTTCAAAATTAGACATACCGCTCATGTCTGAATGCGCAAATAATATGTTGCCTTTTGCTTCTTTCATACGCTTGCGAGTCTCGCCCCAAATCAGCCCCACCGATGGTCTGATTAAGCCGTGGCCCCAGGGCCAGAGGTCAATTGAAATAATGTCTTTTTCTATGTTGGGGTGCATTCCCTTAAGGTCTTCAATTATTATTCTAGACCACTCTTCCTCGGTGGACTGCAAAAGCTTTTGTCGAGCTGCTTTAGGTTGCATTTGTGAAAGTGGAAAATAGTATGTGATCACAGTGGGCTTTTGCCTGGTGGAAATTTCTTGATGATTGGAGATTACATAACCAAGCGAGTCGCTGTAATAGCTGACATTGTCCCAGGCGGGAGCTAAACCCCTCGAATCAGGCAACTGCCTCAAGCTGATGTTGGCTACCATCCACGGTGCGTAGCTGAGGCCGAAATCGTTTGAATGTGTATGAGCTGTGTCTGGCTGCTTCTGGTCTTTGATTACATGAGCAGCCACATAGCGGGGTGCTGCGAAAATGACGAAATCTGATTCGATTGCAGAATATTCATTGGTATCACTGTGAAGGCAGGTTGTTAGAACTTTGTTGCCTTTTTGTTTGACTGCTGAGGCCATTAAGTTGTTGCGAATGCAACCCTTTAGTGGGGCTTTCAGTTTCTCCACCAAAAAACCGTTACCTTGCGGCCAGGTAAGCACGGCGTTAGGTTCAGAATTTGCGGCCGTGCCGCGTCTGCCGGCAAAATAATGAATGCCCGCCCAGGCTGAGACATTTTCTGTACTTGAGCCATAGTCATCGCGACAACAATAGTTGACGTACCATAAGATGGGCTTACACTTGAAGTTGTTATCGTTCAGCCATTGACTCATAGAAATGCTATCAAGGGCTATAAAGTTTTGATCTTGAGAGCTTAAATCGAGTGGAATAGTAAAAGCTTGTTTGCCATCACTTCCGGTGGCACGGCGAAAGCTCAACATCAACTCAAAAAACCTTGCTACTTCAGCGCTTTCATCGGTCTGCAGGCCGCGTTTAGGAACTAACCCTTCGTGAAAAGCACCGTCTTTATAAAGTCTGTCCTGAGGCTCGTGACACAGCATTAGTTCATCATAAATTGGCTCACCAGCTGCATTGTATCCTTGAATGATTTTGAGCTCTTCAAATAATTGTCGAACATAAAGCGACTCTGTATTCGGTATAGGAACATAATGTGCGCCCCAGGGAAAGGCACCATATGGATTACTGCCGCTGGCCGAATTACCACCAACTTCTTTTTCTAATTCCAATATTATAAAATCGTTGACTCCATATTTTTTTAGCCACCAGGCTGCCGATAAGCCCGCTATGCCGCCACCGATTATGGTTACCCTGGTAGACTGAGTACCAGAGACTTTTTCATTGCCGGCTGCCTGGCGCAGCCGATGGCCGATTTTACTCGAAGGCCCAAGCATGCGGCAGCGTATTTTTTCTTTAGATCCTTTTAAATACGGTGCGTCCAATGCTAGTTTTCCGGCCACAGCCGCTATGCCGCAGCCGGCCAATACTTTTAAAAAAACAGCGCGGCTAATGGGCGTCGACATACTCACCCCACTCTGATTCAAAAAGATGAACAAGAGATTGGTTATTCAATTTGTTGACACTTGAAACCGTGGGCAGCATATCTTTGGCGAAGCAGAGCATCGGAGGCAGCGTGTCGGCTGAGACGTAGCGTAGCCCGGCCGGATACGCAGTTTGTGAAGCCGGTTTGAAGGGCGCAAGACTGCCAATTACATATCCCCAATCGCCAAAAGCAGGCACATAAGCGTGGTACGGGGTGGTATTAAATCCAACTGACCGAAGCGTCTGGTCTACGCACCAGAATGAGTTTTTTGCATAAAATGGTGATGTGCTTTGCACTACTACCATGCCACCAGGTTTGAGCACGTTTTTCAAAGTCTTATAAAACGTGTCGCTATAAAGTTTTCCGAGAGAATAATTGCTGGGATCGGGAAAGTCGATGATCGCCAGATCAAATTTTTGTGGTGTGGTGCGCAGCCAGATGAAAGCGTCATTGATAATAACTTTTACTTTGCTGTTGTTCAAAGAATTCTGGTTTAAGCGAGTGAGCATACCCTGGTTTTTAAAAAGCACAGTCATTTCTTTATCGAGATCGACAAGCGTAATTGTTTGCACCGAAGGATATTTGAGCAGTTCGCGCACAGCTAAACCGTCGCCGCCGCCAAGTACGAGAATGTCCTTTGGTGCATTGATACTGGCCATTGCCGGGTGCACCAGAGCTTCGTGATAGCGGTATTCGTCTCGTGAGCTAAATTGCAAATTGCCATTAAGGAAAAGCCTCAGGTCTTTCGAGTTACCGGTCAGTACAATGCGCTGATAGGGTGTTGAAGTTGAGTAAATTACCGGATCCTGAAATGTCGCGGCCTCGGCTATTCCCATTAGTTTGTCTGCAAAAGCAAAGCCACAAACCAGGGCAAAAATTAGAAGGTAAGCCGTAGATTTTAAGGTGTTCTTGTATGGCAATTCGTTGCGAAACAGGTGAATCGTCCACACTGCCACACCAAGATTGAATAGACCAAATAGAAAAGACGTTCTAATTAGACCCAGGTAGGGCACCAGCACCAGAGGGAACAACAACGACGCCAGAAGAGCACCCACATAATCGAACGTGAAGACTTGAGAGACCAGATCTTTAAAGTCGAGGCGGTCCTGAAGAATGCGCATTAGCAGCGGTATTTCTAAGCCAATTAGAATGCCGATGATAGCCACAAGGCTGTATAGCAAAATACGAAAATTGTCTATTTGATTGAACAACAGAAACAGCAGGGTCGCCGAGCAACCGCCAATTACTCCGACTAATAGCTCAACTTGTACAAAAGTAAAAGCGATGTTTTTCTCTACATATTTAGAGAGAAAAGAGCCGATGCCCATTGAAAATAAATATACACCTATGACTGTAGAAAACTGAGTGATAGAATCGCCCAACAGATAACTGGCGATGGTTCCGGCAATCAATTCATAAATTAGACCGCAGGTTGAGATGACAAATGCGGTAATTAAAAGGGCGTATGTCAACCGAGTTTACCCATGAATAGCGGCGGCGATAATATTGCCGACTGCGATCATCATGGCTGCAAGAGCGATGGCTAATGGCAAATTCTTTTCCACCACAATGTCTTTCCACAAGTCGCCTGGGGTGAGCCAGTCAAAAACCTTGGTGGCAAAGCACAATATCGCTATTCCGAGCGAGGCATAAACTAGTGCCGCCAGAATATATTTTGCCGTTAGTACTTGTTCCATAAAATTCTCCTTTGATTGATTGAAAGATTATTTGTGATAGTGACCGCCCGGTCCGAGTGGTCTTGATGCGGAAACGGCAAATGGGTCAACCACTTTGTAGCCGTTCATGCCGGCGTAAACAAAAATTGCGCATAGCAGCGAGCCTGTAACAAAATAAAAGCGAACCATATGCTGACCTCACTCACTTGATGAAACGTAGGGATTATAATCGCTATTAGCCCAGCGGCTTACTTCTTCGTTGCGCATGGCAGTCCAGCTCATTAAAGGTAGTATGGAAAGGAAAAAGGCAAACCAGAAATAGTTGTCGTAGAGAGGCACGCCTCTAATCACTCTCAGATTGTATTGATCTTTATTATTGGTGGCATAGCCACCACTCTCGGTGTCAAGATTCAGGTAATATTTTCCGCCTGGAACAGCAGAAATAGTGAGCGTTGAGTCGGAGCTGCCTTCAGTCCAGGCGCCATCGCTATCAGTGCCATAATAATATTCTACTGTCCGTTCAAAGGGATAAGTAGCACCAGTAGTGTTATTAACAAGCTCGCCCGAGATGTAAAACCAGCTGTTGCTCACCGGTGCGTGCACAGTAATCTGCACATTGGACATCTCTTTTTGTAGAGTAAATACCGGAGTAGTCTGATCGTTTTGTTTGCCATTCTGCAAATAAATGCCGCGGTAGTCACAAGCGACTTCATACGGAGAAGTGCCAGACAGCCAGATTTGTGCGCAGGTAATCAAGGCTAAAAATAGCGCCCACAGCATGCCCATTTTTTCCCAGCTCTTTTTCGCTCTGGGGGGCTCAGTGGCTGCTGTTCCACTGGGGTTTGGCAGCTTATCTAGTTTGAATGCCTTTTTAATTTCTTTGTGCGAAATATATTCGCCTGTGCTCCAGACCACTTCGCTTTCGTCTTTCTCGCATGAGAGCATGAGCGGTGGGTCAATGTAGTCACAAGTGTTGGTTTGACTACCAATAACTACTCGCCAGTAAAATTCACCAATTACATAATCAACTTGAGTACGGCCAGAGTTGAAAATTCGATAACGCTTCACATCGAGAGTGAGCACCTCGCCGATTCCGCCAATGCCAGCGACCCGAAAATTGCTCTCTGGCTTTTTCTTTATGGTAGTGATGAAGTTCCAGTGACCTTTATCTTCAACCAACCATCTGTATCCATAGTATGGATTTAGCAGTAAGTATTCCGACCAGAAATATTTGCTGCTTACGTCAGAGCGCACCATAAATCCAATTACTTCCCAAGTCTTACCTTTGAGCGAGCCCCGCTGACCTAGCGGAATCAGGGGCGTAAAAGGTTTTGCCTGCTTGAAAAATTTAGTCAGGATTTTGTAGTTTTCATCATTAACGTCGATGATTGATTGGCAGTTTTCGCAAACCACCGACATGGACGCACCAGGATAACGCAGGGTGATTGACCCACCACAATTCGGGCAGGCAAACATTTTTACCCGCGGTTTTGTCACAGGCGGGTTGGGAACATCAGGAATGTCGGCATTACCAGCCATCAATTGGCCTCAAATTTTTGAATTGGAAATCATCGAACTCTAAATAATGGCCGATGAAGGTGCGTGTTTCTTTGGCCGCATATTCTATCGTCGCCATCTCTAACTCAAAGCCGGTTAAGTCGACGCTGGTCGATTGTCTTCCTTGTACTGCATCAAAGGGCAATTCGCCCTCGCTAAAAAGGCATTTGACTACTCTAATGTCGTCAATTTCGTAAATGCCTTTTTCTTTCAAATCGACTGCCTGCCCGATTTTGAGAGTTTTGACCTCTGGAAGATCGGTCGCCTCATATGGGTAACAAAAAGCTAAAAATCCCTGTGCTTCCGCCAGCCAGGCAACGCGCTCGTCACCAAAAGTGGTGAACCACTCGTTCCAAAATCCATCTTTGTATCCGACTTTGAGTCGCCCGATGATCTCAAACTTTTCTTTGTTATACATACCGGTGGTGCCGATTTGAAAAGGTGTGAGATCATCTTGCAAATCGGCAATTTTGCCAATTTCGTCGAGGTTCAGATCTTGACGAACTAAACTAGATTTGCAGAAACTACAAACTGCAAACACTGAAGATTTTGACTGGAAATTGACGTTTGCACCACATGAGGGGCAACTCAATGTCAGCATTTACGAAATACTCTTAAGCAGTTCTGCCTTCTTCGCATCAAACTCTTCTTGGGTGAGCACGCCCTTTGTCACCAGACCGTGCAATTTTTCTAACTTGTCATACACGTCTTCTTGGCTGGTACTGCCCCCAGCGGCAGGTGAACCACCAGGCATAGCTTGAGCCATAGCCTGTCCTAAGGCAGCACCGACCCCCAGGCCCATTCCGGCTCCGGCCAGACCGCCAGGATTATTCGCCGCATCTTTGATGCTGTCGGCAGCTTGGAAGTTGGCATACTTTTTCAAGTCGCCCACTAGATTCATCTGAGACTGCTTGTCGAGATATTCTTGCAATTCTTCGGGCAAAGTAACGCTTTGCACCAGGAAAGTGTTCAACTGCAAGCCATATTGTAAAAATGACAGGTCAAGAGCAGACTTCATCTGCTCTGAAAACTTTTGCTGATTAGCGGCAAGGTCTAAGAAGGCAGTATCGGCCTGACCAAGCTTACTGGCAATTTGCGTGATAATCATCGAACGCAACTGGCCGTCTAATTCGCTGGTTGTATAAACCTGACGTGAGCCGCTAATCTTCTGATAAAAAGTGGTGGGCTCTTCAACTTGATATGAGAATGTGCCGAAAGCTCTTAAGCGAATTACGCCAAATTCTTTGTCGCGAATGGAAATTGGTTGCTGCGTTCCCCACCGTTGGTCGATTTGCTCTCTGGTAGAGAAAAAGTAAACTTCAGATTTAAACGGCGACTTAAAGGCTTTATCCCAATTCATGAGGGTAGTGAGAATTGGCATGTTCTGAGTGTTCAGTGTATAGCGGCCGGGGCCGAAGCAGTCTGCGACATTGCCTTCATTGACGAAAAGGGCCATTTGCGAATCGCGAACGGTTAGCTGGGCACCAGTCTGAATTTCTTTGTCGAGCGTGGGAAAGCGATAAGCGAGCACGCCGTCTGTTTCTTCTGTCCACTCGATAACTTCAATGAACTGCTTTTTGAAAATGTCTAACATCTGGCACTCCCGCCTGCATTTAAAGGGAAGAAAAACTGGTATGAACAATGTGCGTTTAACTATTTTAGATGTTACCTGCTCGGAAACCGTTTAACGTTCGAAAGCACAAAATTGTTTAGCTTTTCAAGTGCCACGGTCTGCTTTTTTAAGTAACTAATCAAGCGGTTTGGACGCCGGTAGTAAAGTCACTGAGAGTAAAAGGGCCTCGCTCATCAGTGTTATGTATGCACCGTATCTGGTGCGCTGACTCTAATTTTAAATCAGCCTGCACCGTGCATGTTTGGCTATTTGTCTTCAAAATCTTGTAAGATGATAGCTGCATTTTTTACTAGGAGTATGCTCATGAGCTTTTCCAGAACGATACTGGCAGCTTCAGTGGCCTTGGTCATTGCTACGGCAGCAGCCTGCCTGGGGGGTCTAGTTGAAAGTGCCCACGCTGACCCGTTACCTGCGAAAAAAGAAGCGCAAGCATTTGCAGAAACTGCTCTTAATGAATTTGTTGAATATAAAAACTCTGAACGTGGCATCAGCATCGAATATCCCAAAAGTTGGGAGATGATTGAGCCCAAAGCTTCACCGATCATCTGTAAGTTCAGAGGCTTAGGTGGCTTAGTAAGCTATCGAGTCTATTCGGAGCCATTGCCGGCAACCATGACATTAGAGGCCTACACTAAAGCTTCGCTTGATGCGCTCAAAACAGGCATGGCGCAAGCAAAAATTCCAATAGAAATGATCAGTGAAAAAGCCGCTGTTTTTGCTGGCAATCCAGCGACAGAAATTATCTACACGATAGAAGACGCAGAAACCAAGCGAACTGCCAAGGCTTTTATGATTATGACTACCAACAAATCGCGCGGTTTTGGGCTGAACTACACTGCCGATAGCGAATACTATGACACTTTCATGCCTGTGATAAACGCTGCTTGCAAATCAATGAAGGTTCTATAGCTTCAGGCATCTTCCTTTTTAGGCAAGGCGTTTTTGATAACGTCTTTAACTCCCTCAGCACCGCCCAGGCCTTTTACCACAAAGGCGCCACCGATGGCAAAGGGTAGAAACATCAAAATTGTTTGCATGAGAGTGAGCGATGGGAAGCGGAATGTTAGCGTAAAAAGAATGGCCAGCAGCAAAGTTACACAGCTGCCACCAGTAATGATCTGGCCCCATTTATTTCTGGCGTTGTAAATCATCATGCTGATGCCGATTAGCAGTGGCAGTAAAAAGAAGACCAGGCCACTGCCGCCGCCCATCATCATGGCTAAAAAGCCGTTGCCCACTTGAACATGGGTGAAGACCAAAAATAAACCGAGAACAAGTAAGCCCACGCCACCAAAATAATAGCCGTCAGATCGGTTCAGCGGCGCAATATCTCCACCAGCGCTAGAACCATATGTGCCACTATTTTGCAAACCGCCCTTTTTGCGATTAGTCAGGTCGGTGCGGCCGCTGGCGTTGCTGGTCACTATGTCAGCTTGTTCTTTGAGGACTGTTGTTTCCAGCTCAACTAATTTACGCTGAATTTCCTCTTCCTTCTTGTTCATTAAATTCGCTTGCCCTCTGGCCTTGAAGATGACTTGTGAATCCTGCCCGCAGTTTTAATTATTTATCGCCTTGGCTGATCGCTAGCATATCACCCCGCTATATGCCCTCATAGCGGCCTTTTTATTACTTAAGGCCGCGTGACTGATAAAAGCGCAGATAAATGTGGAATATATATACTCAAAAGTTTCATTATTAATGCCCCGCTGCTGTTTATAGCGCCTGATAGCAAAAGAAAATGGTGGCGCATGTCTGATACCACGTTTATACTTGAAAAAATTAGCAGCAATCTTCATCTGGTAGCCCATGATTAATAAACTTCCCGCTCGCAAGCTCAGTCTTACTATTGCCCTCTCTGCCTCGCTTTCCGCGCTCAGCTTGGTAGTGACTTGTGCTCAATCAGCCACGGCCAGTGGTGGCGTCACCGGCGAGGCCAAGTTGCCGGTACTTCACGCCTCAAGTGTTGTGCCGATGGACAGATTAAATCCACCAGGCATGGCTGAAGGCTCCGGCGTCTGGGTTAATCTATGGAACTACCCTAAAAACGATATCGAAGGTTATTGTCAGAAGCTCTATGGCAACGGCATTCGCAATCTATTTGTTCAAACTTCACGTAGCACCACTCAAGCCATCACTCAGCCAGTGGAGTTGAGCCAGGTGATTGAAGCCTGCCACAAATATCACATTCGCGTCATTGCCTGGTCTTTTGCTGAGCTGAAAAATCCTATTGCTGATGCCGACAAAATGATTGAGGCTGCGCGTTTTCGCACTCCTAGCGGCGACAGGCTTGACGGCATCGCCCCCAATCTCGAAAACAATTTGAGCAAAGCGGCCGTTGAGACTTATAGCAAGCATATAAGAGATGCTATTGGCAGCGGCTACCCCATGATGGCCGTTGTTTACAGCCCGCTCAACCGAGCCCCCGCTGTGGCTATGACGCCATGGAAAGTGCTGGCCAAACACTATGATGTCATTGCTCCCATGGCCTACTGGAATGGTCGCTACCAAACCGTTGACGCCTACACCTACACCAAGCAAACAGTGGAGCGCGTGCGCCAGTTGACCGAAAAGCCCGATGTTGAAGTGCACGTCATTGGAGACGGTATGGGCACCAGGGCCAATGAAATAACAGAGTTTATTCGCGCCTGCCGCGATGTCGGAGCTCAAAGTGCCAGTCTTTACCCGAACCAGCGCACAACTGAAGAGCAGTTTGGCGCCATGGCGCGCTATTCAGACCTGATGCCGGCCAATGGCCGCCACCGGTTAGAAGTGCTAAGAACTCTCTTGTCACGTGGAGTTGTGGCCAGTCCGCCGACTTTTGACCCCGCCAAGCCTTTGAGTCGCGGCGAATTTATGAAAGTTGTTGCCCACGGTTTGAAAGTTAATAACGCAAACGACAGCAATTCGGCTTTCAATTATTTCAAACAGCTTGGTGTGGTCGACCTCGTTGCTTCAGAGTTTCCTGAAATGGCTAACGACGACGATTTACTTTCACCGATCAGTTTGCAAGCTGGCCAGAAATTTGTCTCACTGGCTAAGAAGGCAGTTGCCGGCCAGGCTAAATCACACGGCAAGGCCAGCAAGAAGCCTGCGATCGCCCCAGTTTCAAGCTCGAACTCATACTTGACCATTAATCGGCCAACTAGAGTTGATCGCCTCTTTGCCGCACCTGTCTTTGCCGCTGCCAGTGAACGCCCACAAGGTGCCCAAGTAGCTCTGGACGCCAAATACAACAACAAGCAGCATCACATTAACTACCTGGATGCAGCCCAGCTGTTCGAAGACCTGAATAACTAAATTTTGGCGGCTTTATAGCTTTTATGCCAATATGGTTATAGTGGAAGCCAGGCCGGGTAAATGATTATCGGAACACCGTTTGTCGATACTCGTTTTGGGCTCAGAAACTGAGCATTCTGCTTTAAAAAGCGTCAGGGATATTTTTTTTGAAGTTGATTTAGATCGTAGCGAATCCTGCAGGCCAGTGTGCTTGTGGGATTTTTTGCCTATTATCTAATCGCATCGAATATTCTTGTGGTATCACTTTCTGTGTTTTATTTATCCCTTCGTTTCGGAGGATAGTTATGCTAGTAACCGTAACTGGACGCAATATTGAACTGACACCTGCTCTCAAGGAGTATTTGACTGAAAAGTTGCAGCGAGCCCAAAAGCATTTTGATCACAGGCTCGACTGTACCGCTCTATTGAGTGTGGCAAAAAATCCTTCCATTGCGAAGAGCCAGAAGGCGGAAATCACAATCAAGGTCAACGGCAACGTTATTCGCGGTGAAGAAGCCACCGAAAACATGTATGCGTCGATTGACTTGGTTGCAGATAAGATTGAAAGGCAATTGCGCAAGTATAAAACGCGCCATTACACCAAGACGGGCAAAGCGAAAGATTATAGCGAAGATGATAGTGCAGAGGTCACTGATGACGATCTGGAGCCAATCAATTTTGCCGTCAATAAAGATAGTTCGGCTGATGACATTCGACCGAAGATTGTTCGTTCCAAGCGCTTCCCGCTCAAGCCGATGATGGCTGATGAAGCCTGTAAGCACATGGACCTTCTTGGACACGATTTCTTCATGTTCATCAACTCAGAATCGAATCACGTCAACACGGTGTATCACCGTCGCGATGGCAACTACGGACTGATTGAGCCGGAGGCTTAGTTTCAGTAAACTGGGTTTCACGGGCGCTGCTTCGGTGGCGCCCTTTTTTGTTGTGGTGCGTGTTGATGTTGATGTTGATTGTCGTTGGGCTGGGGGGTGCGAAATTGAATAAATCGGCCATCAAACATTGTAATTACGCCGTAATAACATTGTTGCATGGCGGAATTTTTCGTTTGTCGATGGTGCTAGGTGTCGTCAGAATCAACCTATTGCTGCTGGATTACTGACAGTGGTTATTTAAATCCTCTAAATTCAAAATCTGGTCTCTGGGTATCAAGCTGTATTCTGGCATTAGTATTACTGTCACGATCGATAGCTCGCAGTCCAGTTTCGTCAAGGTAGACCGTTGTACCATTCGGGTATCGGAGAATTCTAAGATCTCCGGCACTACTCATTCTAGCGCCGTTAGAGAATTGGTGAGAAAGCAATACAGGCATCATATCTGGTGGCGTAAGGCGCTTTTCAATCACAGAGGCGACATTACCCTCAGCGTCAGTCATCGTAAGTGCACCAGCAGCGTTTAAATGAATTCTATCCCCTCCAGCTAAAACTAGCGTCTGATGGCCCTTAATCAGACCAAGCGAATCGCCACTGGAAAAGACTTGCTTGATAGGTGAATCCGCACCGTGCAGCCGAAGATCGGAACCCAGATTAACCGAACTAGGGTTGCGATTCTCCCTGCTCTCTAACAGCAAATTTGGCAGTAATTCTTGGGGCCTACAGCCACCTTTTGTATCTCCATTGCCAAAGCATTTTTTAGTATCTGCACCATGCCCTAGCTCGTCATACATCCTTTTAGATGCCTTATCTCCTGATCCTTCTCCTTCGGTGCTAACTGCTGGTAAGTCTTGATTAGGCTGCGCTTCCATTTTCATTGTCAATTCCTCGCTAATATATAGATTGCCTTTTGTACAATCTCAAATTAGCAAGCCGGTTTGACATTGGCTTGACATAGATCAAAAATGCCGCGATCTCTAATTTTCTACCTTATAGCCAAGGCCGGTAACGGTGACAATAATAGAAGGTTGATCAGCGCTATCTAATTTGCGTCGCAATCTCGTAACACACTGCCTAACAGCGTCAGTAGACGAATCACTCTCGGAACTCCATACTCGATTGAGCAGGTCTTCTACGCTGAATACTTGTCCTTTATGTTTGATCAGAAAGGCAAGCAGACTAAATTCTTTTGGTAGTAATTTCATTTCGGCATCAGCTTTAAATGCACGAAAAGTTTGCATATTGAGGCTAACATTCCCTGCCGTAAGGACATCGTCAGTTAACATCACAGAACGGCGCAGAAGAGCACGAACCCTTGATGAAAGTTCGCGCATGTCAAATGGCTTAGTAAGATAATCATCGGCTCCAGCGTCAAGCCCTGCAGTTCTGTCAGTTATAAAACCCTTACCCGTAAGCATCAAAATCGGAGTCTTACCGCCAGTGGCTCTGAACTCAGTTAGTACTTCAATGCCATCTTTTCCAGGCATGTTCCAATCTAAAATAATCAATTCATACGGGTAGATCTTGAGGCGTCCCAATGCTTCCACGCCATCGTCAACACACTCTAACTGGTGATGCTCTTCTTCTAAAAAATCTTGCACAGTCTGACGAAAATCTAAATCATCTTCAACAAGAAGTATCTTTGCCATAAAAATGCTTGTCTCGTTCAGAATTGAGCTTAAAAAATTATTGTACACAAATTAAACGGTGAGCTAACTTCAGTCGTCAAGCTCCATAGCTTGGCATCGGACTGTTGTAACGATATTTGCTTGTCAAAATGAGATGTAAGGAGCGGGGTTGCCCCCTTAGTTAAAGTCCAGGCAAAATCCTGTAGCTAAGTTTTTCCAGGAAAGCTAAAAGAGAAGTGAATAGAATAGAATCCTATTTAGCTATTACTTTCATATGATTTAGTACCTTCGAACTTTGATCAATGACAACCCAAAGGAATTCCCGGAAATTGTTCTCAAAATTGTTTGAAAACGGCTTTACTGGCCAATCTGTACCCAGTCCGGTTGCCCGCAAGGCGTCAAGGCAGTTCATCGCTCTGGCCCTTTCTTTTGGCCTGGCTGCTGCTATTGGACTCGCTTCTGTGGCACCGGCACTGGCATATGTCGATCAGGCTCAACTAATCCAACTCAATAACGACGCTGTTAAAGCAATTAACCAGCAGCAATATCCGGTGGCTATTGCCAAGCTTGAACAAGCACTCAAGCTAGATCCCACCTATAAAAATGCGCGGGCAAACCTGGCGATTGCGCTTAATAACTATGGTCTGGTTTTCCAGGGCAACCCGATGGAAGCCATCAAATACTTCCACAAAGCTGTTTTGCTTGATCCTGCTAACCCCACCACATTGTCAAATTTGACCGGCATCATTCAAAAAATGGGCAAGAACCCAAGGTCTTTTGCTGACCGTGTAGCCATTGGTGACGCTTGCCGTAAGTCTGCCGATTTTGTCGGCGCCATAGTCGAATATGCCGAAGCCTTAAAAATCAAAGATGACGGTGCTGTTCACGAGAAATTAGCCGATGTCTATCGCGTGCGCGATGAGAACGACAAGGCCATCGAGCAATATCAGGCGGCATCGCGCAGCGGAGACAGTGCTGCTATCGAAGTTAAGTTAGGCCAGGCCTATCAGGCCAAAAAAGACATCACTAACGCCATCGCCGCCTACACCAAGGCGATTTCAATGAAGTCTGACGATCCTGATGTGCAAGAAGCGCTGGTTTCTGGTTGGGAAGAAGCGCTTAAAGACAGCCCGACTGAGCCCAATAACCACATCGGTTTAGGTCAGGCTTTCCAATACAAAGGCGACTTTGGTCAGGCAGAATCAGAATATAAGTTAGCCATATCACTTTCACCTGGTCGCAAAAACGCCATTGCTGAGAAGCTTTTGCAGGGCCTCGCGGCTGTGAAAGACAATTTCCAGATTACCAAATACATCAACATGGGTGTTGACTTGCAAAGTCGCAAGCAATACGGCCCAGCTCTTGATTCATATAAACGCGCACTGGCGTCGGCGAAAGACCCCAAACAAAAATCAGACATTTTGATGAACATGGGTACTGCTTTTCAGGCAATGAACGATTATCCAAGTGCCATTGGTGCTTATCAGCAAGCTATTCAGCTTGATCCTGGTAATACTGCTGCGCAACAAGGCATCAAGACTGCTACAGATCAGCAAAAAGACAAAGCCGTGGGCGATCTTTCTACTGCTGCCGACGCTTTGTTCAAGGCCGGCAACTATGATGGTGCCATTGCAAAATATCAAGAATTGCTCAAGTCAGATCCTAAAGATCCGGCTGTGCATTTCAATATTGGTGCTGCCTATCAGCTTAAAAAAGATTTTGACAATGCCATTGTTGAATACAACATGGCCATTAATCTCGACCCTAAGAACAAAAGCTATCAAGATTCTTTGACTAAGGTCAAAGATTTGAAAGTGCAGCCGATTATCAATAATGCTGTGGCTAAACACCAGGCAAAAGATTACGCTCAGGCAATCAGTCTCTATCAGCAAGCACTGAATATAGTGCCTAGCAATGCCAGCCTTTGGTATAACCTTGCTTCTGCTCAATACGCTTCGCAAGATTATGGTGGCGCTCGCAGTTCTTACGTAAAGAGCTTAGAGGTTGATCCCAAAGCGCAACCTGACAGCGTTTACTTCCTTGCCACCATTGACGAAAACAGTGGCAAAGGCGACCAGGCCAGAAGTGAATATCAGCAGTATTTCAGCTCAGCCAAAGGCGGGCCATATGCTGCGCAAGCACAGTCAAGAATTGCAGCTCTGAGTAAAGATCCATCAGCTACTATTAAGATTAAGTCTGAAAGCGATCTGGCTAAAGATAGGGAAGCGACTGATTCTTATGCCAAGGCCGTTGATTTGCAACGCGCCGGTCAATATGATCAGGCCATTGCCATGTATCAAAAAGCCATTGCCATTCAGCCTGCTAATGCTGATTTCAAATACGCCGTGGGCACTGCTTATCAGCAAAAAGGCGACCTTGATCAAGCTCTGGCTAATTACACTCTGGCATCAAATATGATGCCGGCCAATGCTGACTACAAAAAAGCAATTAAGGACGCCACGGTTTTAAAAGCCGGACCTTTAGTTAAACAAGCTTTCGATAAACAAACTGCCGGCGATCTTCCTGGTGCGATCGATCTCTATAGTCAGGCCTTGAAGTTAGATACTGATAATGGCTCGGTTTACATGAACCTTGGTGTTGCTTATCAGGCCAGCGATAATTTCAAGGCTGCCTATGACGCTTATCAGAATGCTTATAAATATGACCCTAGTGGTTGCGTCGATTGTCTCTATTTCATGGGTCAAATTGAAGAGAACAACGGTCAAGTCGGGCCAGCGCTTGCGCACTATTCTCAATACAATCAGAAAGCACCATCAGGAGCATACGCCGCCGCTGCTAAGGGCCGAATGGCAGCCTTGCAGACAAATCCCGCCAACGCGCAGAAATTGTCTACATCCACTGACGTAAAAAATGCTCAGGGTGCTTCTGACGCTTACAATAAGGCTGTTAAATTGCAGGAAGCCACCAAATATGATGAGGCTATTCCGCTCTATGAACAGGCCATTTCAATGCAGCCCAAAGAACCGGCCTATGTTTATGCTCTAGCCACTGCCTATCAGGCTAAAGGTGATTTCGACAATGCCATCACCAAGTATAAGGAGGCTATAGCCAAAGCTCCAGCGAACCAAGTGGAGTCATTCAAGCAAGCTATGGCTTCAGCTCAATTAGCTCAAGCTACTCCGATCATGGATCAAGCAGTGGCAAAACACAGCGGCGGCGATCCTGCTGGTGCAATTCCACTTTATGAAAAAGGCCTGGCGCTTTATCCTGGCAATCCGCATGGTTACACGAATCTGGCGGGGGCTTATCAGGCCATCGATGATTTTAATAAAGCTAAAAGCAATTATCAAAAAGCCATTGATTTAGATGCAAAAGGCGAGTCAGATAACTGGTATTTCATCGGCTTAATCGATGAAAATAACAGCCAGGTGCCGACGGCACTTTCTGATTATGGCAAGTATCTTGCCGCTAAGGCAACAGGCACTTATGCTGCCGACGCCAAGGCTCGAGTAGCCAGGCTCAAGGCTAATCCGACTTCAGCACAGAAGCTATCTACTCAAGCGCAGGTCAAAGCCTCTGGTGCCGCATCTGGTGCCTTCAATGACGCGGTTGCTTTGCAGCAGGCGAAAAAATATGATGAAGCTATAGCCAAGTATAAAGAAGCCATTCAAGCAACGCCTAATGAAGCGTCATACTATTACAGCCTGGGTACTTGCTATCAGGCCAAAGAAGATTGGGATAGTGCGCTGGGAGCGTATCAGAGGGCCAGTCAAATTAACCCGAGTGAAAGCGCTTACAAGCAGCTAGTTACTCAAATGAAACAAGCGAAGGCGTCGCCACTGGTTAATTCAGCTATTGAGAAACAGACCAAGGCTGACGCGGCTGGTAAATTTGACCTCGCCGGAGCGGTGGCTGACTATGAAGCTGCTTTGAAAGTCAACGATGATGGCGCTACACACAGTTATTTGGGTACTGCATATCAGGGTCTGGGAAATAATCAGAAGGCACTGAGCGAATACACTAGAGCTCTGGCACTAGATAAGAGTCTTGTAGACACCTATTATTATTTAGGCACCGTTTATGAAGCTCTCAAGCAACCAGCTAAAGCTGTTGAAGAATATCAACGCTTCGTGCGCACTGCACCAGCCAATAATCAGAATATGGCTGCTGTGAAAGATCGCCTGAAGCTGCTTGCGCCTGGTCGCAAATAGACTAAGTAAACAATAACAGTAAGAAAGAGAGTTTTGTGCCAGTAAATTCAGCTATAAAGCGGATGTTGAAGACTTACAATCAATGTCGAACCTATAGTGATCAAGGCTCTTTCTATAATTCTTCGGGACCACTTGGCCTGGAATATTCGACTGTTTTCGAGCGGTCTAAACAATTTAAATTGGCCTGGCGTCAGATAAAAGACGAGCCGGGTGCTGAACTTATGAGCGGTGAGCTGATTGCTAATTCTAAAGGCACCACAGTCTCAATGCGTCTGGAAAAAGCAGACTGGCCAGAGCCCCGAGTGAAGAACCGCGACTATGTGATGGTTTTTGACGCCCTGGCCGACATCGAGGGCGTGATTCAAAGTCTTGTGATCGTACCTCAATACCTTTTTTACCCACCTGACGAAATTGTTGCTACAGGTCAGTTTGATGCATTTCAAGAAAGTGAAGACGTAATCTTTAACGATGAAGCATGTGTTAAATTCACCACCATGAATAGTGGCATCAGGCGCGAGCTTGTACTTTCTCAAGTTGATGGCACACTGCGCAGACATTTTATGGGCACTGGCCTTCAGGAGGGTGGCGAGGAGCTTTTATCGGCCCTGGGGGCACCAATGTCAAACTGCCTTGATATTCGCTCGGTGAAGTTAGAGGCAGGCATTTACAGCGAATAATTTCGCTTCGACGTGCGCGCCTTTAATCTTTGTAGAAAAGCAATTTATAATCCGGATCTTTTTTGCGCGTTGCAGCACCAGCGACTACTTCTCGAACCGATCTGGCAAGCCTATAGCCACGCGGAGCCAGAAACATTTTATCGTCGGTTGAAATATCTTCTATAGATCGCGTGGACAATTTTTCCTCAATGCAGCCCCTCTGCTTCGAGCCACTGAACATATCGCGCGCGTAGTGGGTGGTGTTATAGCCAACAGTAATGCCACCATCAGTCGGCAGTCTGTATGCGGCATAGATGATTCGCGAAATTTCTGGTGGCAGGCCGTTGAGCGGTAAGTATTTGAAAGTCTTATCACGACTGGTCAGTCTATTCAGTTTCTTTCCTGAAAACATGAAACTTGACTGCCTGTATGGGTGGTCAAAAATGCGACCGTCTCGCCGTGACACAAAATCTGATACCAGCCCTTCTTCTTCAAAGTTTTTCAAGCTTCTCGAAATGTACACTTTGTCGTCGTTGCGAAATATGGTTACCTTCCAGTCGGGAGGCTTGCCTACCACAATAAAACGTAAGCGCGATTTGTTTTCCATGCGTATGCCACTCGGCGAGAGAACGAGTTGAGTCTCCCCAAAGAAAAAATGTGACTGGTTAAGCCTGATGCCTTTGTCTGCTGCGTGAAGCGGCGTCGTGCATTGAACAAAGGCGTAAAGTACGTTCAGAATTAGCAATACCACTCTGAGTTGATTCAGTTTGCCTGACAGCACTGGCATCGCTGGTTTTGCCCTCATATTCTATGGTCCAAAAAGAGCTTGATAATCAGCGTCGCTCTTGCGGGTGGCATCGCCCGTAACTACCTCGCGTGTCGATTTGGCTAATCGATAGCCGGCAGGAACTTTGAAAAGTTTACCGTCAGTAGGCACACTTTTAATATTTTCTGTGGTCAAGCTAACTTCCATCAGTCCTTTCACGCTCTTGCCGCTAAGGTAATCTTTCCCTGAAAGAGTGCGGGCAAAGCCGGTGGTGATGCCACCATTTGTTGGTAATGCATAAAAAGCATAGAGTATTCGCTCTATTTGCGGTGGTAAGCCATTCAGTGGCATGTACTTTAGTGTTTTATCTGAAGCGGTCATGCGCACAAGCTTTTGACCTGAAAAATTAAAGGTCGATGTAAGGCTCTTCTTAGTGAAGTTGCGATTGGTTTTATCGAGTATAACCCCAGAAGCTATTCCGGTATTTTCGAAGCTTTCGAGACTTTGGGTAATGTATGTCTTGTCGTCATTGCGAAAAATACTAACTTGCCATTTTGGCGATTTCGCCACAAGTACAAATTTCAGCCGACCAAGGTTCTCAATGCGAATACCTTCGGGAGCGGCGGTAATTTCGTTGGCACCATAGAAAACATGTGTTTGATTTAGTCTGATACTTTTGCTAGCAGCCATCGATGGAAGAGCCGTGCTCAAAATAATGAGGAGGCTGCAAATGTGTTTCAAAATAATCATTTGAAGAAAAGCGCGTCAGATTCTTCGACTTCACGCTTGGCGGCGCTGCCAGCCACGACGTCGCGGATAGATTGGGCCTTTTTTAGTCCGGTCGGCACTGTAAATATCGACGGTGACACAGATACTTTAGTGATTTTAGTAGTGTCGAGAGTTGTCTCATGCCTGCCACCACCTTTCATACCGGTGACAAAGTCAGCAGAAATTTTCGCACTATCGAAAAATATTGGTATGCCACCATTGGTAGGTTGCTTATATGCGGCATAAAGAATCCACTCGACCTGCTCGGCAATGTCGCCGCGCTCCATATATTTGATTGTGCACCATGCACTAGTAAGACGCTCGATGTCAAAATTATCAAGTTTCATTTTGGAGTGACGATATATTTTGCCACGCATAACACGATCTTTGCGACCGATTAAGAGGTCTGACATTAAGCCAGTGTCTCGAAAAATTTCGATGCCCTGAGTAAAATAAGTTTTGTCGTCAGGACGATAAACAGTGACTTTCCAATCGGGTGCTTTGGCCACCAAAATGTAGCGTAGCTTAGAGGTGTTTTCAATTCTAATGGCGTCTTTAGCAATGGTAACTTCTGACTTACCCATAAAAAAGTGAATCTGGCTTAGTTTGATTGCTGGAATTGTAGGAGCCGAAACTGTTTTCGCAGAGGTCGGTGCAAATTGAAATAGACACACTGCAAGCATTGTACTTAACGTTTGTTTTAGATGTTTTGAGTTACCAGGGCTAATCAAAATAGAACTCCAAAGTCAGCATTTCTATCACGTGTCGATTCTCCGGCAACCACTTCTCGAACTGATTTGGCAAGCTTATAGCCGGTAGGCGAATCGAAGGCGTGCGCACCAATCGTGATGTCCTCAATTTTATCTGTTTTTAAGACTGTTTCAATGGTACCTCGAACACTTATGCCGCTGATGAAACCTTCGCTTTTGCAAACACGACTGAAGCCGGTGCTGATTCCTCCGTTGGTGGAGGTTTTGTAAGCTGCATATACTAGCCGTTCAATTTGTGGCGGCAAACCATTGAGGGGCATATATTTAACTGTTTTGAACTTTCCCGTTAATCGCACAAGCTTTCTACCGCAAAACTGTATTTCAGACTTTCTGTTTTGTCCTGAATAATACTTGTCTTGTCTTTTCACCAGCATCTGTGATGCTAAACCGCTTTCTTCAAATTGAGCCAAACTTTCAGTTATGTATACTTTGTCATCGTCGCGAAAAATGGTCACTTGCCACCGGGGCGCTTTAGCAACCACAGTAAAGTGTAGTCGCCCTTTGTTCTCCAGGCGAAATCCCTCTGGAGCAACGGTCATCAGGCATTTTCCGAAAAACAGATGACTTTGGCTCAAGCGTATGGCTTTATTGTTTGCGCTGTTGGCTGCACTACAACACAAAAGAAGACCTGCTGCCACGAGCGAAGGCATTAAGAATAAGAGCAAGTATTTTTTTTGTTTTCGCCACAAACATGCGTCTACTCAATTCTCCTTCGTTGGAATCTATTTGATCGGATGAAATAATGCTTCAAAGTCAAGGCTTTTAGCACGCGTGGAGGACCCTGCCACTACTTCTCGTACCGACTTCCCCTTTTTATAACCCGGCGGCACACTAAACATTTTTTCGTTGGTGGCTACGTCTTCGATTTTGGTGGTATCAAGGGTGATCTCAATTCTGCCCTGGTTGCGCATGCCGGTGACGTAATCGCGCTGCAACAACGTGCGAATAAAACCGGTGGGTATGCCGCCTTGAGTAGGACACTTATAAGCGCTATAAAAAAGCCGTTCAATTTGTGGTGGCAGGCCATTAAGTGGCAAATATTTCAGAGTTTGATCTTTGGCGGTTATACGCACCAAAGTCTTACCTGAGAAATTAAAAGTAGATATGCGACTTTTGTCGCGGATAAACCGCTCTTTAGCAACTAAAACAAAACCTGAAACTAATCCGGCTTCTTCAAACTTAGCCAGGGTTTCGGTGACGAAAACCTTGTCGTCGTCTCGAAAAATAGACACTTGCCAGCTGGGCGGCTTCGCCACAACAACGAACTTAAGACGCCCAGTATTTTCC
>CASBPX010000216.1 GCA_949127735.1 Candidatus Obscuribacterales bacterium
GCAATGGCTTGAGCATGGAAAGTTGAAGAATCTCGAGGCGTTTCTTTTCGCCGCCGGAGAATCCGTCATTAACGTAGCGCGAGAGAAACTCGTCTTTGACGCCCAGTTTGGCCATCAGCGCCTTGAGTTCAAGTCTGAATTCTTTTACTGGGATATCGCGGCCGCGCACGGCGTTAACTGTTTTGCGCAAGAAGTTCGATACAGAAACTCCGGGAATGGCCACAGGATATTGGAAAGCTAGCGCCATACCGAGCTTTGCTCTCTGGTCTGGGCTCATGTCGCCGACTTCCTGACCCTTATAGAGCATTTTGCCCGAGGTCACTTTGTAGCGAGGGTGGCCCATCAAAGCGTAAGACAGAGTCGACTTGCCAGAGCCGTTGCGGCCCATGATGGCGTGAATTTCGCCGGCATTAATCGTCAGGTTGACGCCTTTGAGAATCTCTTTGTCTTCGACCGACACATGCAGGTCGACAATCTGGAGCAATGGGGCGGCGTTCTCAGAAGTATTTTCTGCTGCCGATTTACTGGTGTTCTTGGAAGTCATCTTCCGGCTTGCCTCTCACTATGGTTTCGGACTTTATATATAGGATTAAGTGTAAATGCTTATCTTGGGAACTTCCCTTAAAGCTTTCCAACGTTCGCGCCAGAGCACTTTATAGATAAAATAGTATCAAAAATAGATACGCTTTGCCCGGATATTAAGGATCCCTTTGTCAATAGCCCCGCAGGTGGCGTCAGGTGCGGCATCATCTTAATAATTGGCTGCCGATCGGAGAGCTGGCAAGCCGGAAAACCACCCTTCGGCAAATTCCCTATAGTAGATTTTGCCAAGTTAGTTCAAAATGGAAATAGTGGTAAATGCCATAACTGGCCAAAAAGCGCTGCTGACAATTTCTAGTGACGACAATGGGCCCAACTGATAAAACCTGGTTCACCAAGGCTTTTTCCACCGTAAGACACAGCGATATTGCAATAAATGATCACAAAGCCCCTGGGCGAAATACCTGAGAAAACTCAAGAAGCCATCGTCATGCACCTGAAAAGGCAAGGCGAACTGACCGTGGGCGACCTCTGTACTTTTCTCGGTATCACATCTATGGCTGTGCGCAGGCATCTAACCGTGCTGCAAAAAGACGGTTTAATCGAATCTCGCATCGAACGACAGACTCGCGGCCGCCCGACTTACAAATATAAATTGACCGACAAGGCCGAGTCGCTTTTTCCTTCAGGCGGATCAACACTGGCAGTCGACCTGCTCGATGCAGTTTATGAACAGGCCGGACACAAAGGTGTGATGGACTTACTCACCATTCGCAACAAGAAACGCATTGAACGATTGCGCACACGGGTGGAAGGAAAAGATCTGGCCGCACGAGTGGAAGAAGTGGCAAAGATTTTTTCAGAAGACGGCTATATGACTGAGTGGGAAGGCCTGCCCGACGGTAACTTCATCATCTATCAACGTCACTGCGCCGTGCATGACTTAGCTAATCAGTTCCGTCAATTGTGTTTGATGGAACCACAGATGATGCAAGCTCTACTTAATGTAAAAGTGACGCGTGAGAAATATATTCTGCGCAACGATCCGCTCTGCGCCTATGTTGTGCACGCTGGAGTTGCACCGTCAGACCTCAACATTGAATTGCCGTCGGAATAATTTTGCCCTACCTCATGGCGCCGGGCGTTTTTTAGATCCATGTCGCGAATAGGGACGTGCTTGAGGCATGCAATTAAGAGCCAATCTGGCTCATGCACTCTGCTGTGTAGATAATTTTCCAAATCGTGATTAGAAGTCTTTTGCGATTTTGAATTTTTTGCTTCAGGTGCTTCTTGCAGAATTACAAAACGGTTGCCTGGCAGACTCTCGATTACTTGAGCAAGTTCAAGTTCGAACAATGCGGAGGAAAATGGCGATATAGGTAACTGTGATTTGCTTATTAATGAATCGAAGCTAGTTGGTGTTTCGCTAATGTGCACGTAGACGGACAGTGCATTTGGCGACAAATCAGGTGGCAATAGTTTATCCGTTTGACTTGCTTGATTTGTCGATAATTTAGTTGGAGAAAGGTCTTCACCGATGACCGTTTTTAGTTTGCGCATGATTGATCTTGCTGACGGTTCGGTAATGGATGTAAGTGTCGCTAAATCAAGTGAGCTAATCAGGTATTCTTGCTCAGCTAAATAGATTGCGCTGTACCAAGCCAAGGGACGTTGCATCCCTTTGAAAATTGTCGAGCTGAAAATTCTAGTTATTGTCTTGCAAAGTGTGCAATACAGCAAGTTTGAATGGTTTTCGCGCTCAATTTGTTTTTCCGAACAACATGTCGAACACTTTATTAAGCCAACGGCTGTGGCCGTTACGACCATTTTCTCTAAACAGTCTAAGGTAGTTGGGAAATTCGATTTTAAATCATTCACAATTTCTTCTCGAAATGATTTCATAGCGTGCTCTCCGTTGCCTCTAGATAGGTAACGTCTAAAATCGCCAAAAAGTTCAATATTGCAGAATAAAATTTTGAGTTCTGGCTATGCGATGTTCAGAAAAAATACCTTTAAAGGTATTTTTTCCAGACAACAGTTCAAGCCCAAAGATGCAGAAACTAAATTCCCTTCAACTGCCAGAAGCTAGCCTGCGTTCTAGGCGAAACCACAGACAACTTGACGAAGTTAGCCGGTCCGCGAGCCGCAATGGGCAAACCACCGGTAATAACAATAGTATCTTGCGGCGCCACATGATTGCGCTTGAGCAGAGTCTCTTCTACAAGAGCCATAGTCGATTCTGAATCAGAAACTTCATTCAACATCAGTGGTGTGGTGCCCCAGGTCAAAGTCAATTGACGATAAACATGGGTTTGTTGTGTCAATGCAATAATCGGGCATGGTGGCTTGAATTGCGAAATCAGGCGCGCAGTTGAACCTGATTTTGTAAATGTAGCAATTACTCGAGCGTGCATATCCACGGCCATGGCGCAGGCGGCGTGAGCAATAGCGTGAGCTGACGAACCAAGTTCATGTTCGTGCAACTTTGAGCGGTCCTGGCTGCTTTCAGCGGCGAAAGCAATGCGGTCCATCATCATTACGGTTTCAACCGGATATTCACCCATAGCGCTTTCTTCGGAAAGCATAACTGCATCAGTGCCGTCAAAAATGGCATTGGCTACGTCTGAGGCCTCAGCCCGTGTCGGCCGCGGGTTATTAGCCATTGAGTCAAGCATTTGGGTTGCTGTAATGCATGGTTTGCCGTGAGCGTTAGCGCGGCGAATAATTAGTTTTTGAGCTGGTGGCACCATCTCCGGTGGCATCTCGACCCCGAGATCTCCACGTGCCACCATCACGCCATCGGTAACCAGCAGAATTTCTTCCAGGTGATCTACAGCTTCAGGTTTTTCCAGCTTGGCAATAATCATTACTGGCGGCCAGTGATCGCCAATCTGTTCTCTTAAATCAATAATGTCTTGCGGGTCGCGTACAAATGATAGAGCAACAAAGTCGACTTCGCACTTTAGACCGACGGCCAGATCTTCTTTATCTTTTTCCGTTAAAGCGGGAATGGAAAGTCTGACGCCGGGAATGTTTATGCCCTGATGATTTTTCAGTACGCCGCCCATGATGATTTCGCAAATGGCGTCGGTCTCATCCACAACTTCCAGCACGCGCAGTTCAATCAAACCATCATCGAGCAAAATCGTGTCGCCTGGCTTTACTTCGCGAGCGAGCGGCTCGTAGTTAGTGCTGACAATTTCTACTGTGCCTTCGACTTTGCGGCTGGTAAGAGTAAACTTCGCCCCTTTTTCAAGCTTCACCGCTTTATCATCTTTCAATTTACGGGTGCGAATTTTCGGACCGGATAAGTCAAGCAAGATACCAACGGGCATATCTAGTCTGGCGCTAATTTCGCGAACATCAGCAACTACAGATTCGATAAATTCAGGTGTGGAGTGTGAGCAATTGATGCGGGCAACGTCCATGCCGGCGAGAATCATCTCCGCCAGCTTTTCCGGAGCGCGGCAGGCAGGACCAATGGTAGCGATAATCTTGGTGCGAGTAAGTCTCATGTGAGCACTGTCCTTTTTATGAGCAGGAGCCTGCACGGCTGAGGTGTCGCTTTTTTCTAATTCAGTTTTCAATTTACTAGACCTAATATCAGTTATTTAGCTGTGCCGGAAGCAATGCTTTCACTTTCTTCCAGACGGAAGTTGGCTAAATTCAGTTCCGAGAAACAGTTATCGATATCAGCGATAGCAGCAATTTCGTTGAACTGTATATGACCAGATTTGATCATGTTGTAGAGCTTATTAAAGCGCTCAACGTGACCATCGAATCTTTCAATAGCATAGTCTTTGGCTTGGCCGGTAGTAACCAGGAAAGGCCAATCTGACGAAGAAAGTAAAAGTAACTCTCGAGCTAGTTGCTCGGCTGCTTTACTCAGTGCCGCATCTTTCGGTTGAGCTTTGACCAGATCCATCACTTCTTTCATTTGTTTTTCAGCTTTGTGAATTTGCGGCCACATGAATTCGGTGTCGTTGTTGAGCCAAACTTGATAATGCCCACCAGAACCCCATGAAGATTCTGGCAAGTTGATGGTTTTTTCAGGCGGTGTTTCAGTCAGATATTCGCTGGCTGTTTGCATATTCACAGCCGTGTAATTTTTCAGTTTGCGAATTACTTCTTTCAGCCAGGTGACACCTTCGAACCACCAGTGGCCAAATAACTCTGTGTCGAAGGAGACCATTACCAGGCCAGGTCGGCCGGTAGCTTTCAAATGATCAGTCAAACATTCTTGCAAAAAGCCTACATAGTGATCGGCATTTTCTTTGATGCGATTGGCTGCGGCCTCAGGGTTGTAAAGCTCTTTGTCGCCAAGGTCTGTGCTCTTTGAAGTCAATTTCCAAAAGTGCAGACCGGAGCTGTCGTCTTTCTTGTGGAATTCGCGATAGTTGCCGTCGCCTGGATAACCTTGATCGGCAGACCAGACCTGATAACCGGCTTGTTCATGACGACCCATGACGGCAATTGGATATTCTTTCAACCAGAAGGCTTCAAATGTATCGAGGCCGGTACTGCCTGTTTGTTTCGAGGGCACATATTCGACGGATCCATAAGGACCAACTACGCGGCGTACTTCTGCAGTTTGTCCGCCTTTAATAACAAATGATTCTGTGAAGAAATACTTCAAGCCTGCTTCGAATAACCATTTTTCAATTCCGGCCCGTTCGCCTTGAGCTGGTCTGTATGCGCATTCAGGCAACCAGAAACCGTTTGGATCTTTGCCGAAGTGTTTTTTGTAATTGGCAACGCCGGTTTTGTACTGGCCAATAATTGAAGAGTCTTCGCTTAATAGCGGTGAAAAACAGTGAGTGGCGGCTGAAGTTGTAATCTCGATGGCGCCTGCGTCTTGCAGTCTCTTAAAGCCACCGATGATGTCGCGCTTCCAGCGACTGGCAAAATCGCGCTGAATGGCTGTGAACCAATCTAAATAGAATTTGGCCAGGTGATGATTTTCAGGATTGGGGCTGGCACCAAAACTGGCATATTTGGCTTCATCGGCTTTAGCGGCTTTGATGCGCAAGGTGACATATTTTTCGAAACCTTGCTTCAAATGCTCGTCGGCCAGCTGTTCGCAAAGTACTGGTGTCAGGCCGATCGTCAGTTTGGCTTTGATGCCTTCCTGCAAAAGATCGTCGATGGCATTAAGCAGAGGAATGTATGTCTCTGCCATGCATTCGTAAACGCTTTCTTCACCGAATGGCCACATGCCCGCTTTCCGATAGAAGGGGAGATGGCTGTGCAACATAAAAACGAAGGAGCCAATGCTCAAGGTCCTGACCTCTAATGCCGTTCTAATTTCTGCCGTGTTCACTAGTTTGCAGGCGAGTGTGTGCTGCGCGTGAAGTAAAAAACCGACTGATGACGGTTCTTATTGATACCCCGAGCGAAAGCTCAACAACGAACTTGCAAAGAACAGTCAGGAATATAACAAGAAGAACCCTTGCCGGTCAGCTGTATAGGCTCAAACCGTAACTATTCTTTAGTACGGGTTTACGATATGCTGATGGAATAATTGTTGCGGTAAATTACGAGCAGATGTCAGAAGAAGAACAAAACATCAACTTTTTGCAGCCGGAGTTGGCCTTAGAAAGCAACGACCCGACTAAGCCAAAACGCGGCAGACCGCCGGGCACAGCAAAACCAGCAGCTACGACTTCATCCACCGGCGAAGCAAAACCGGCGGAAAATAGAGTGGTCAAGTTGCTCGATAAAAATCCTGTTGGCATGACCTTACCGGAGATGGCAGGTGGACCGAGACAATTAAAGCGTATAAAAACTTTGCGCCCACAGTTGGCAGAAGCGATTCGCGCCGGTTTGATTATGCCCGTATCACAAAGAGCCGGACACACTGTTTATCGCCTCGTGCGTCATATTGCTAATCGCTGAGAGCCTCTGTCAGTCTTTACCGAGCAAGCGATGCTGGCCGTACTGCTACAATTGTCGCTAGCGCTTTGAAATCGCTACGCTTTAAATAGGAAGAGTATATGGCAGTTAAATCTGTAACAGTCGGCACTCATCAAGTGCGAGCCGGTGGAAAATTTTTGATTATCGCCGGCCCATGCGTGATTGAGTCATGGGAGACGATCTTCACCACAGCAAAATTTTTGAAAGATCTGTCTGCCAAACACGATTTTAATTTGGTTTTTAAGTCTTCATTTGACAAAGCCAATCGCACCGCTGTTCATGGATTTCGCGGCCCTGGTTTGGAAAAGGGTCTGGCTATGCTGGCTGACATCAAAAGTAAACTCGGTTTGCCTGTGCTTTCCGATATTCACGAAGTAGAACAGTGTGCCGCTGCCGGCGCGGTCTTAGACGTTTTGCAAATACCAGCTTTTCTCTGTCGCCAGACCGATTTACTTGTGGCCGCCGCGCAGACCGGCAAGTGCGTCAATATCAAAAAGGGGCAATTCCTCGCTCCTGGTGATATGAAAAATGCCGTGAAAAAAGTTGTCGATTCTGGCAATGAAAATGTCATGCTGACTGAGCGCGGCACCACATTTGGTTACAACAATCTGGTTGTAGATTTTCGCGGCGTACCGATTATGAAAGAAACCGGCTATCCGGTTATTTATGATGCCACTCACTCAGTGCAATTGCCTGGTGGTGCCGGCGATGCTTCAAGCGGGCAGAGGCAATATATTCCTACTCTGGCTAGAGCTGCTGTTGTAGCCGGTGTGGACGGCATGTTTATGGAAGTGCACCCAAACCCGGATCAAGCAAAAAGTGACGCTGCCAATCAGGTGCCTTTAGCAAATGTTGAAGAGCTCATTTCTCAAGTGCTCAAACTCTACAACACGGTGAAAGCCATGCCTGAAATCAATCTGCCTGCTCAAGGTCAGTGCAAAGAATTTGTCTCTGTCTAGTCGAAGATTTTGTATTTCGAGAAAGAACGCCGATCAATGCCATGCATCAAAATTAGCTCTATGAGCCGGTTACTTGACACTCGCGTCAATGCTGCTTTGCTGGCGGCGTTTCTTGGGCTAAATGCTTCCGCTGGGTTTTACCTGCTGCCAGCTTGCGCACAAGATGTGCCGGTTTCAAAGCCTGCTGACACGGCCCGCGAATCGATTTCATTGCTCGATTTACTGACTAAAAGTCTCACTGCCTATGGTGGCGAAGAATCGGTGGCTCAGTTAGCGTCTGGTTTCAATGTTTACGGTCGCGAATATGACAATCTTAATGGTGACCTTGAGACAAAACGCCTCGAGCCAACCAATAGCGATGCTTCTTTTCGTCTTCTTCGTAGAGGCGTGCGCTGGCGACTTGACCATGAGCGTGGGCCGCAGCTAGCCAATCCGCAAGCTGAGTCTAACCAGGCAATAACTGTGTCTGAAGGTTTCAACGGCGAAATTCCCTGGATCAAAGCTGGTACTAAATCAAGCAATCGAGCTGAAGATTTGCAAATGGATTCAGCCAAGCTGCTAAATCTTGAAACTACTTTACCGGCGAGCTTTGTCCTTGAAGGATTGCGCCTGGCGCAATCGAGTAATCGAGACCAGATAGTTTTGAAAGGTGAAACTGTTTATCGCGACACACCAGTGTGGCTTGTTGAATTTAAGAGTCCAAACGGTGCTGATAGTTTTACCCTGGCGATTGAGAAAAATAATTTCATGGTGGTATCACTGGCGTTCAACATCGGTGATTCTGTCGGAAAATCAGTCACCGTTGACTATAGCGAATACAGCCCTGCGGCCGGTACTGTCTATCCTCATAAGCTAATGAGGCGCATCGAAGGCAAATTGGAACTAGTCAGAGTGATGACTGATCTCTCTGCCAGCGCAAAGATTAAAGACAGCGAGTTCGATCGCCCAGGTGGCACTTTTCATCTTACCCGCACTATCAATGTGCCTTTTGACTATGGCCAGCGCGAAATTTTGGTCAAGGGGAGACTCAATAACGGTGAAGAATTAGACTTCTTGTTTGATACCGGTGCCAGTGACACCATTATCGATCGTAGGGTAGCCGCTGAAAGTTATCTATTAAAGGAAGGCCTGGCAGACATGCGGGCTCTGGGTGGATCGGTTCAAACCAATATCAGCACCATCGGACGATTAGAGCTGGGTAATTTAATTGTTAACGACATTGACGCTCGCATTTTAGACCTATCATCACAATCGCGACATCTTGGTCGCAGGCTTGGTGGCATCATCGGCACCAATGTGATTTCCAAATTTGTGGTGTCGGTTGATTATGGTAAAACGACTCTCAGTTTCTATGACGCCGAGAGTTTTGTGGTGCCCGAAGGGTGCGCTATCGTGTCGTTTACGCGAAAGAGTGCTCCGGTAGTAAAAGTAAAGCTCAATAGCCGCGAAGACGTGATGATGCTGGTCGATACTGGCGCCGCCTTCAATAATTTACCGGCAAACGTGGCCTTGCGCTACACCGCAGGCGATGCTGCTGCCAGACACGCTACTGAGGGAACTGGCCTCGATGGTCGCCCGGTTCGTCTTGGTCGCGTCAAGGTTGACAATGTTTTGATCGGTAGCAAATTAGTCAAGAGTGTTGATTTCACTTATGCTCTGGCAAATCCAGCCACTGCTAAAACCGAACCGAATAAAGACTCGGGATTTTTCCAGACTTCTAATTTAGGCATTCTCGGCAATCCATTCTTGGAGAATTTCTTCGTCTATTTTGATTATAAATTCCAGCGCATGCTACTCAAGACTTCTGCCGTGATCAAGACCCGTTCAGCAATTGAGCAGGCCATTTCTTCTGGTGATGACCAGCTCGTGCAAAAACGCGATTTTCGCTTAGCCGAGATTAGCTATAACAAGGCAATGTTAATTGCCACCGGCAATGGTGACAAGAAAACCGAAGCCAAATTGCTTGGCCGCTTTGGTAACTTGCGCCGCATGATGGCTAAAGATCTTGGTCGGCCTGAACATTCTAAAGCTGCATATGACTATTTCGTCAAAGCTCAAGAGCTGGCCAAAAAAACCGGACAAACTGAAATTGAAGGCCGAATTTTAGCCGATTGGAGTTTGCTTTATTTAGATAATAATCAAATAGACTCAGCCAAGCAAACCATGGATAGAGCTTTGCTGCTGTCTCCTCAAGATGCCAATGTCAACATAGATTGTGCAGTGCATTTGTACCGTGCCCATCGCTATCCTGAGATGCAGCGCTATGTGGAAAAGGCCTTGTTCCTCGATCCGTCTAACTGGCAAGCACTCTGGTATCAGATCAAATTATCTGAAATGTTCGGTGATAATGCCAAAGTTTTGGCCACACTTAAAGAAATTCTGCGCCACTATCCCTGGTCTAAAACTGCTCAGGAAAAGTTGAAACAATTGCAAGCTCCACCAGCTCCCGTTGCTCCGGCGGTGACTACGCCTACGTATAACCGCAATCACTAGTTAATGACTAGTGAATTGACCGTCTTTGTACCGTGCCTGAAAGCTCTTTAAATTGCGGGCCGAAATAATATTTGCGCATTTCTTTGTAAGCGTCTTGATAGTTGTAGCCGTCGTGTGTAACCCGCCATACACCCACCAGGCAGCCCGTGCGGTCCGACCCGTGGGCGCAGTGAAGAAAGACTGGTTCGTTATTTTTCTGAGCTTCTTCCACTGCCTTTGTGAAAGTGGATAGCTGAGATTCTGTGGGCGCTTTCGCGCTCATGGGCAAATTGATATATTTCATGCCCAGTGCCTCGGCCTGCTGCGCTTCGGCCTTGGTGCGGAAGCTGGCCGCGCGCAAATCAATCACCGTCTTCACCCCTTTTTGCTCCAGCTGCTTCATGCCCGTGGCCGTTGGTTCGCCCCCTCTATAAAGATAGGGATGGACCATGTGAAAGTTGGGCAGGTCTTCGATTTTTTTGCCTGGAGTTTTGTAATCGACAGAACTTGGCGCTGCCACTTTCGCGGGAGCACCAAGAGTCGATGCCGGCTGCAAGAATGGAAATAGCAGTGCAACGAGGGGGCTCAAAAGCTTTTTATAGATAGTCTGCATAATTGATTCTCGATCACTGTGCTTTTGCACACTGGTTTAGGCTATTGGCTCTGTTATCTTCAATTAGCTGGGCGAGTAAAAGTGAGCAATTTGATTAACTCCTGTTAATAATAGCTTTTTTTACTCAAATAATTGAACTTTTTCACTAGTTTTAGCGTTTTACCTATTAACCACCCACAAGGTTGGAGACTATGGACCTTTCAGACGAGGCCCTGATAAAAAAATATAGAGTGGATGGGGACATGACTGTCTTCAGTACTTTAGTGAAGCGGTATCAAAACCGTGTGTTCGTGATCGCGTACAGGCTTTTAAATAACAGCGAAGAAGCCGAGGAGGTAGTTCAAGACACTTTTGTCAAAGTGCATCAAAATTTCGATAAGTTTCGCACGGAGAATATTTTTGCTTCTTGGATTTTCCGCATTGCCCACAATCTTTGTATGGATATTTTAAGACAGCGACAGAGAAAGAGATCCACGTTAGTGGTGTCATTTGATCCGCAGTCTACAGTAGCCGAAGAAGAAGGCGATCGATTCGTCAATCAACCGCTTTCGCAAGTGGCCGACGAGCAGCCTAATCCATCACAAAGTCTCGACATGAGTGAGCAGACCAATATGGTAGAAAGGTCACTGAATGAGCTGCCCGAGGCGCAAAAGATTGTTTTGGTTTTGCACGATCTTCAAGGCTTCTCTTATAGTGAAATTGCCGAAATTGTCGGCGCCAATATCGGAACCGTACGCTCCAGGCTACATTATGGACGCATCAAACTCAAAGAATTGCTCGCTCCGTATTTTTCCAGTGAAGTTAATTTGCCCGCCACATTCAGGTGATAGACATGCAAGATTCGAATTCCAAATGCCAACAATTAGAAGATGCTCTTGATGCCTACTACGATCTAGAACTTAGTGCTGAAGAAGCTGAGGTCGTAGAACGTCACCTGGCAGATTGCGAGGCCTGCACAGCCAGGCTGGCAGAGATAGATTCAGTGGTTATGCAAGTTAAAAGCATTCCCGAAGTAACTCTCAGTCGTGATCTCAGTGGTGATATTGAGGCTAAAATTCTGGCTGCACAAGCAAAATCTGGCGAATTGACTCCTTCGCCTACTCACATTCTCGCTCATACTGATGTATCAAATGCGACGGCTGCTAGTAATGTTGTGCCATTTGCTCCAGTGGCATCATCGAAAAAGAAATACTACTTAGTGGCCAGCGCTGCTGCGGTCATCGCACTCTTTTTCGGCTTGGCTCAATTGAAGCCGGCACCGTCTACAGTGGCGTCTACATCTCAGGCGAATCCGACAGCCATAGAAACTGTACCAAAATCCTTGCCAGTAATTGGGCAAACATTACCAACATCACAAATTGGACTAAAACAATCACCTGACTTGAGCAGCAAACTAAATCATACTCCTGCTAATGCTACTACCAGTATTGCTACTACCAGTATTGCTACTACCAGTATTGCTACTACCAGACCTGTTAATGCACCGGCGAGCACTCATACAGCGCAGATGTTGGCTGCCACAGGCCAAAGTGGAGGGGTGAAAAAGCATGAGCACGATATCAATCAAAACCAGGTCAACGACAGTGAAGAGCTGGTCGCCTTATATGATTACGAAAATTCTGATAATGCCCTAGATCTTGGCATCAGCACTAACGAGGACGGCTTGTATGCAATCAAACTATAAGGATGTGAAAACACTCCTTACTATCGGTACAAATTTACTGGTGCTGCTGATGGTGCCCCTTGCAACTGACGCCGGTTCGGCTATAGCACAAGCTTCAGATACGGCTCCCATTGAAGAAAGTGATGTTATGCCTGCCAGCCGAGGGGAGAATAGACGCGTTAAGCGTGCTTTGAGAGAACGTCGTTTCGCTTCTGACGCTAATGCTAACACTCACGCTAACACCTCACCATCGCCAGTCGATGCTGATGGTGAGAAGCCTCTGCCAGGCATGCGAGCAAACAGTTTTACAATGCATCCAGGGCTCACTCCTGGAGATCGACCAATGCGCCGTCGCAATTTTGCCGGCTCCGGGCCAGCTGGTCGCGGTATGGGCCGCGGCATCGGTCAGCGCATGGGAGGCGGCATGGCCAGCGCCATGGGCAGAAATACTCTTGATCTGTCACAACTTAATTTAAGTGACGAGCAAAAAAGTCGCATCACTGCTTTGCGTTCAAAAAACAAAGGCGTGGGCAAAGAAATTTTGCAGTCTATTAAAAGTAAGCGCGCTGAAATGAGAGAGATGATTTCCGATCCAAATTTTAGTACAGCTCAAATTAAAGCCAAGCGACATGAGTTGCGCAATTTGCTAGATGACTTAGAAGCAAACAAGCTCGACGATCTGTTGGCTATAAGAGCTATTCTTACCCCTGATCAGGTTAAACGATTACGTCCAGGCGGCGGTGGTGGCATTGCTGACGCCACTCCCAAACCCTAGAACTATTTACCTTTTTTCTTATTACCGCCGCCGCCCCAGTCAATCAAGAAATCTGGTTCGCTGCTTTGTGGTATTACGGCTGGTTTTTCTTCTGGTTGTTCTGCCGGCTCTTCTTTCACCGGTTTAGGTGTAACTTTTTTCGGCTTAGGAGGCGGAGCAGACATTTGAGGCTGAGGCTGAGGATAAGGTTGCATCTGTGGCCTCATCATCTGCATGGGCGGATACATGGGCATCGTTGGTGGTGGCGGTGGCACCATAGTTGTGCGGCCGGCTTTTTTAGTCTTTGGCGGTTGCTGTACTTGCATCATCGGCATTGGCATCGGCTGATACATCATGGGTTGTTGATACATAGGTTGAGCTGAGGGCACTATATTTGGTTGTGCCACTTTTTCTACTTTTTCTATTTTAGCCGGTTTCGCCGCTTCTACTTTCTTTGGCTCGGCATCAGCAGTTTTCTCCACAGCTTTAGCTTCGACTGGCTTTGTTTCTGGTTTAGCCTTCACCGCAGCGGTCTCTACTTTTGCCGGTTTCCTTGCCTGAGATTGTTTGATTTTTGCCTGTGCTGCCTTCAACTCTCTTCTCAGTGCCGCCTCACGTTCGGCAGCTGCTCGCGCGCCGGCTTCTCTAGCAATGGCGTCTTTACGCGCCGCATCTTTCTTCGCCGCTTCTTGCTTCGCTAATTCTTGTTCGTGCTTTTGCGCTTTCTCTTTTTCCAAAATCGACGCTTTGTTTACATCTTTAAACGGAAACAGGCTAGTGACTGCTTTTGGCTTGGTCCCCGATTTTGATTGATCTGGTTTTTCAGACTCAGAAATTTTTTCCGTTTCTGATTTTGTTGCAGGCTTTACATCGGTGGCGGGTTTTAGATTCGCTTCTGCGGGCGCGCCTTTGCCGAGCGGAGCAATTAGCGGGGGAGCAAGTCTGACCGGGGAGGCGTGCGTACCCTTGTTGTCCCGAACGCGATTAATTTCGTTAGTTTGCGCATTGAGCAAAGCCAATTTCAATGACTCCTGGGTGGCAATGGCATTTTCTTGCGAAGTGCTGCCGTTGGCTGCTAGCCAGCGAACATAAGCATGCCTGGTGACCGGCGAGTTTGGATTGATTTGTACTGCCTGCCGGAATTGCCTCGATGCTTCCGCTGGTTTAATTTGCAAACGATAAAGCTCTGCCAGTTTGATTTTAGCCATGGTGGAATAGGGATTTATTTTGACAGCGCGAGTTAAATAGTGCTCGGCCGCAGGAAATTGGCTGCTTTCCAGGGCAACCGTTCCGGCCTCGTAATAGAGGTCAGCTAAGAATGTAGAGCTTTCGCCATATTGCTGAATAGACTCTTGAATTGCCGTGTCGTAGAGATCTAGTGCGTCTTTACTGTTGCCATGCAGCAAAGCGTCCATAGCCGCAAACCTCAGTTGCACCGGGCTTTCCCCTGGACCCACCACTGCGTGTGAAGGCTGGGTGCTGACAAGACCAAGGCTTAACGCCAGTAAGGTGGGCAAAATGGCAAAAGTAAATCGTTGCAAACTGCTTGCTCCGCTGGTAAAGCCCTTAAGTGGCATGACACCATTTTAATTGTAGCTTTACACAAAGCTATAGGGTTTACTCTGATATTAGAAATTAACTCTCAAACTGCTAAACTAACCCCTTTCCCTATGCTTGGGATTTTCCCAGGAGCAAATTAGATGCGCAGAACCAAGCATCAAAGAGGACGCGGCGGTCGCGATTCTGCCCCAACACCGGCAGCACAGCCAGTCTTCGCCCCCAGTAATGCCAGAATACTTTTGTCCACCGGCGTCGACGTCAATACCAACATTGGCGAGGGCTACGGCCCCTATCGAGTAGAAGGTGAACAGGAAGTTCTTCCTTTCGTCACCTCAGCTAACGTGGCTTGCGGCGCGCACTCCGGCGATCCTGTCTTAATGGAAGCCGCACTTGAGAGCATTCGTTATTATGGTCTGGCTCTCGGCGCTCACATCGGTTATCCCGATCTGGCAGGTTTTGGCCGGCGCGAAATTCATCTTTCATCTAACGAACTGAGAGCTTCAGTGCTCTATCAGTTAGGCGCACTATCTGGAATGGCCCGCATCTTCGGCCTGGAAGTAACTCAGGTGCGTCCCCACGGATTTCTTTATCGACAGATGAGTCACGATATTCGTATCGCTACAATTGTGGCCAAAGCTCTAGCCGAATACGACCGCTGGCTGGTTTTGGTTGGTCCCGCGGGCAATACACTATTGCAAGCCGGCGAACGCGCCGGCATCAGAGTGGCTGGTGAAGCCTGGATTGACCGCACTTACGATGCCACAGGCAGTCTGCTGCCGCACACTCACTCTCGGGCTGTGATTAAGACTCCTCAAGAAGTGTTGCGCCAGGCGACAAGCTTAATTCGCCATAGAGAAGTAACAGCAGTAGATGGCACTCGCATTAGGCTTGAATACGAGACAATTCACTTGCACAGTCGCATTGTGCAAGCGCGTTATATTGCCGAAGAAATTCGTCGACTGTTGCCTCACGCTTGCGCCTTGACTACAGAACCGTTCACTATCGATTCAGTGGAAGAGAACGAAGATTTCCCTAGCCTGGCATACTCGGTCTAATTAGTCTTACGGTAAACGCTGCGCTAAAGGCACGATTTCGTCGTACCAGCTGCCGTAATATTCAGGATAATCTTCGCCCGTAGTAGACGTAATCGTCTTCTCCAGCGCTTTGATGATCGCCTTACGACCGCCGCGCTTGTAGCGCTTCAGCCACTCCAACTCTTTGGGGTCAACGGCAATATCAGCTTTAAGCAGATCTTTGACGATCTCAATTTCGTGGACAATCGCCTCAGTTTCTTCTTCCAGGCAACGGGTGATGAACTCTTGTCGCCCGGTCTTTCCCGGAATGGGATCAATTGTGGGTTTAACCAGGGCGTGCACGAATTCGTGGGCGATGCTGATTAGTTTATAGTTGCGCGGACACCAGCGTCCGATATAAATGGTGCGCTTTTTGCGATCGTAATAAGCACGGCAGGGCCCGTCTACCAAACGTATACGCACTCCAGCAGCGCGAATTTTGTCAATGTCGTCAATCAGCGTAGGAGACAACAACAAAGTCTCCACCATGCGGCGGCCGAACTGACGCTTCAGATTACGCAGAGACGAATTTTGGGCGCTCGGTTTCTTGGCTGATGATTCGCTGGACATATACACGGACTCCTGGTGAGATTACAATCACATATATTAATTCTATACTATCTTGATGTCAGGTGGAAGGGGTGGAATTACTGAATCTGTGGGCGATATGGCCGCGGAGCCTGGTCACTCAACTGGTGGATTAATATTAAATCTTCAGTGTCATGACATGTTCCTCCAGGGCGGTGCGATTCTCAAAGCGTATGGTGGTCAAAGAACTGCAAGAGATCGTGAGTATCTCTAATGCCTCTTGCTAACGCGCTTTCCGGTGCTTCAAACGGGAGATTTGCCAAAGCGCGTCAGGCATAAGCAATATAATCAGAGTATTGGTGAATAGACATTTACTGGCGACCAAATGTTCCAGACCTCTTTGATCGCAGGCTCAATTTAAAGTATGAATCCTGAAAAAATTTCGCCAGCACCAGCAAATGAACACGAAGTACTCCTTACTCCTGTAGTCAAATTGTTGCAGCAGTTGTCGGAGAGTTCTCGTCGCAGCACTGGCGACTTTTTTCAAAGCGATATGGTGGCTATTTGTAAAGCTCTTGAGCTGTCGTCGTGCACACTATTTTCACTGGTTGACGATCCTCAATTTGACGGCTTGAAACTTAGTCGCATGGCTTCCACTCGCAGCGGTGACAGCTCTGCTTATAGTCTAGATAGACAAGGCGCCTCTGGCGGCACGATTTTAGAAATACCAGCCCAGAGTGAGTTGCATGGTCTATTGCGGCAAGAGCAGTGGGTGCCTCTCGACGAGGCGCGCTTAGACAAGACTCCGCTGACTTTACGCGACCTTGAAGAATTTTGCGGTTCAAAAGACGATCTTACTTGCGTGCTTTTTCCGCTGGTCTTCGGCGGCGAAATCACCGGTTTACTCTTAATGCAAAGACCGACGACGGTAGGTGGTTTTTCAGAAGAGCTGCTCGATCTGGGTCAGGTCATTGCTCGCATGCTGGCCATGGCACTAAATTTGCAAACCAGCTCTGTCGTTGACGATGCTGCTTTAGGTGGGCTCAGCCAGCCAAACTTTGAGAGTTCAGCGCTACCGACAGTGGTGCTGCGGCGTGACACGTTGACGGTAGAAAGAGCCAACTTGGCTGCTCGAAATTTGTTTGATTCAGGCAGTAAAAGTCTGATTGGTCAGCCATTCAAGAATGTTTTTCCGGGCTCGAAAAATTTTCTCGACGCTCTGCAACAGTCACTGGCGCGCGCGGTGAGCAACAGCTGCTTTTCAGTTTCGGCCTCTGATCTTAAACAGATAGGTTGTGTAGCAGCTCTGGTTTCGCTCACAGGTCAATCAGAAAGTCTTGTCTGTCTGCAATTTATACCCCGTGATTTTTTAAGCAATCCCGACACCGAACTGGTAGGCCACCCAGTTGATTGTGCGGAAGAAGTTGATGCCATGGAGGGGGTGACCAAAAGATTAGCTTTTGAACGCTGGTTGCGACAAACTGTCTGCAAACTGCATTCTTCTTTAGATCGCGATTATCTTTTGCAGACTTTGGCAGACAGCCTTGGTCGAATATTTAAAGCCACTCGCTGTTTAATTATTCGCACCGATGGACCCTCGCATCCGATGGTCACTCACGAATATGTCGAACCCGATTTGTCGCCTCTTGGTCTTGGACGTACCGGTCAGTTTCCTATGTTTGCGGTCAGCTTATTTCAACAGAAAACGCGCGGCATCAGCGAAGTTTCGCAGTTGCGGCTCGCGAAACAATTAACTGAACAGAATATCGATGTGCTGCTGGACAGCGGCATTAGAGCCATGGCCGGCGCGCCGCTTTCACATCAAGGAGTACAATTTGGTGTGGTCATACTGGTGCTCAATGACCAGAGCCGACTGTGGAGTGAGGAAGATTTAGAAACTATTGAACTGACAATTTCGCAAGCTGCTATCGCTCTTTCACACTGTCAAACTTATCACCAGGTTAAAGACCAGTTATTCCATATGAATTTGCTCGGTAACTTGACCCAGCAATTAACCAATGCTTTAGAAGTAGCAGCGAAAGCTCCAGCTGCTGCAAAACAGGTGGGTCGTTTTGATGAGCGACCGGTTTTAGACGATACGCCGCCGCTTTCGTCACGCGAGATGGAAGTATTGAAGCTGATTGCGTCAGGTTTTGCTAATAAAGAAATTGCTCAACGATTATTTCTCACAGAGTCTACGGTGGAATTGCACGCTTCACGCATTCGCAAAAAACTAAATCTGAAAAGTCGCACAGCGCTCGTTAAATATGCCTGCGACAATAGCCTGGTCTAAAGACGCGCTCGGCTCTTAACTTCCAGATATTTTTCCACAAGCTTATCTGATAATTCTTGTGGTGGGCAATCAAGCACAAGGCATCCCCGACGAGTCAATGTCGATAAAGCGATTTCTCTTTGATTGAGTAAATCGATGGCCACGGCGCGCTTGTAAATAGTCTCTAACATCTGCCTTTTAGCCGAACCACTGAGATGCGATTTCTCATTGGCTTTATCCCCATCATTAGACGGCTCGGCTGCAGCAGTGCTCAGACCTGTGCCGGTCGCTTGTGCCATTTCTAATACTTGCCTGTCTTTTAAAGTTACGCAAAAAGGCAGATGCCGTGGTGCCAGATTGGCCAGGCCGCTCAAGAGTGCTTGCGAGCCAGTCGGATCGGTTAAATCTGTCAGCACCACCATCAGTGAGCGGCCTTTTTGAGCGGAAGCAAAGTAAGCGAGTATGCCGGCATAATCTGGTTCTACCATTTTTGGCTCTACCGAAAAAGTGGCTTCAAGAATGCGATTCATATAAATTTTGCCGCGTTTAGGTGGTAGGTACAAAAGCGGTTTGTCGGCAAAGATGCCTATGCCTACCTGGTCGTTGTGCGAAAGACCAGTAAGAGCCAGGCACAGCGCAGCGTTCAACGCTCGGTCGAAGCGGGTCAAGCCTTCCAAATCGCTGACCATCATGCGACCGGCATCAACTAAAATTAAAAGCCTTTGTTCTTGCTCGGTTTCATAAGTGCGCACCACCGGTCGATCGCGCCTTGCTGTAGCATTCCAGTCTATGGCTTTGCTGTCGTCGCCCACCGCATACTCACGCAATGAAGCAAACTCAGTACCCTGGCCGCGTTTTTTCTGGTGCAATTCGCCTAGTTCTGATGAATGCGAAAGTTTAACTGATAGATCATGCAATGCTTTTAGATCGCTATAGACTTTGACATTGCGCGTTAAATCAACTTTCACTTCTCGCCAGGTCAGTCCAAGCAGGCTTAAATAGCGAATGTTTGTTTTGCCGAAAACATACGAGCCGCGCTTACGCGGGTGCAAAATATAATTTAGGCTGACTGCCTCTTGCGGCTTGAGGATGGTGTGAAATATTTGCGCTCTGGCATAATCAAATTCCATTCCGCCCGGCACGTCATCTTTCACTTCACAGCGCAGAGCAGTGGTACCAGTATAAGTAATTTCTAGGCTAACTTTATTATCGCGACCGATAGACAGCCGATCTTCTACCCGGCGTTCCGCACTAATCGAGCTGGGTTTGGGTGTAATTTGATATTCGATTATCAGTGCCACCAAAAGCAAAATATCTACGGTCAAGCCCAGTTTGGTCAATTCAGAAGCAAACTGCGGCCACCAGGCGGCACCTGCCATTGGCACCATAGCTAGTATCAATATGAAATAGAGCCGTGTGCTCGCTATCAAATTTGTACCTTCAACTTGGAGCTGCGACCTTTGACCTTCGAATAATTAACGAGGCACGGGAACTTGCCTGAGCAGATTGGTAATGACCTGATTGACGGTTACTCCGTCCAACTCGGCTTCGGCTGTGAGCAAAAGTCTGTGCCTTAAAACCGGCTCGGCAACAAACTTGATATTGTCTGGGGTGACAAAGTCGCGCCCTTCAATAGCGGCGTGAGCTTTAGCTGCAGCGAGCCATGCGAGTGCCGCACGTGGGCTGGCCCCCAGTGAAAGGTCAGAAACATTGCGTGATTTTTGACTCAATGCCACCACATAATCAAGAATGCTTTCTTCTACCTTCATATGGACAAGCAGCTTGCGACACTGAACAATATCGGCTTCGGTACAAATCGGTGTCAGTGGGGCGGCGAAACGGCTATAGTGGCCAGATTGCCAGTTGCGCAGCATTTGTTTTTCAGCGTCGCCTTGCGGATATGAAATCAAGATTTTGAGCATGAAGCGATCAAGTTGAGCTTCAGGCAGCGGATAGGTGCCTTCAAATTCAACCGGGTTTTGCGTTGCCACAACCATAAAAAGATCGGGCAGTTTATGAGTGTGACCATCTAGAGTGACCTGGCGCTCTTCCATGCCTTCAAGCAATGCTGACTGAGTTTTAGGCGGCGTGCGATTGATTTCATCGGCCAGCAGCATGCCGGTAAAAATCGGGCCTTTACGCAAAGTGAATGTGCGTGAGTTTAAATCGTAGACGTTGGTGCCAAGGATATCAGACGGCAGCATGTCGGGAGTGAGCTGCACGCGGCCGAAGTTGGCACCAACCAGTGCCGCAGCCGTTTTTACGAGCATGGTCTTGGCAGTACCCGGCACTCCTTCTAAAAGTACGTGGCCATCGGCAAGAATTGCCGTGAGCAGTTGATCCACCACCATGTCCTGGCCGACGATGTTCTCGTTTAGTCCGGTGCGCAGCTTATCAAAGGTATCTTTGATTCTAAGCAATTCTTCGCTTACGCCTGTTGCTGCTGCTGGTTGCTGCATCTTGTCCCCTGGTTATCTTCCTGAAGTTGTCAAACGTCGTTCTGTACTTTGCGATATCTTATCGCAAGAGGTTACCAGCTCTCTGAGCTGATCATCATTTAGGTTGGCATTAGCCACGGCTTTTTCGCAGCGCTCGGCTATGGTGGCCATCTCAAGAGCCTGAGGGCTGCCTAGAATTTTAAGCTCTTCAATGAGCTTCTCATTGTTTTCATGCGGTGAAATCTGAAGCATTTTGCAAATTTTCAGGCGCAGATTTTGCCAGATAATTTCAATCACCGCCTGCCTGGCATTGGCTCTTAAATAAGTATTGGAAAGACCATTGATATGTTCAAGATTAGAGATTGTTCGCCTGTTGTTGACGAATGCTAGTGCGCCAAAGCGTTGATTGGCGCTGAGAATGGCAATGGCGATTAAGAGCAGAATTTGTGCTGTGACGTAGCCTGTTGGTCCGTGCAGAAAGTAATAGAAGACGTTGATGCCCTGACTCAGGCCATGACAGCGTTCGTCGAACATGATGTCACCATCTGTAGTGGCGAGCCAGTTGGCAATGAATTGAAAATTAGGCCAGTACCCAGTGCGGCTGATTTGCCGGTTGACGATTAGATTGGGACAACTGCTAATCAATAGTTTGCCTTTGCCGTATTTCTTCTCGGCAATCAGGCAAGCGCCGTCTACTGTAGCTAGAGCCTGTCCACCCTTTAAGCTGTGTTCGGCACTGAGTTGCAGTTGGCGCAGGTGGTTGTATAAGGGCGACGATTTGAGAACGCTTTGGCTGTCAGTCTTTTTATTTACAGCTGCCGGCTCCAGCTGTCGCACGTCCATTCCAAGCTTATCTATTAGTCGCCTAGAAGTTCGCAGCGTAAAGTTGTCGAGATAGACAATGTAATTGCCTTTCTCCACCCAGGCCAATAATTCATCCACCTCGAACTGTGCCAGAGACTGGTCAGGACTGATGATAAAAAGCACACCGTGATTTTGACCGTCAGTTTGAGGGAAATCACTCAAAGCGTCGTCGGTAATTTTATAAGATGGTTTCTGCCCACCCAGTTTTCGATAAGGCAATTGCCATTTCTTGACCAGGCGTTCACCCTGGAAAACTTTTTCAAATAACTCAAGGGCAGCCGACATGCCGCTTGGTTTGAAATTACTTGAAGAGGCCCAGCTCTGCGCTTCAGGCATGATTTTGTCGAGTTGCTTATCGGTAGAAACAGTGGCGTAAACCAGGCCGGTTGATACCACAAGTAGTGCCGTGAGCTGCCAGAGAAAACCTTTTTTCAATTTGTTCAGGTTGTTCATCTTTTTGCCCCAGACATTTGATTTTTGTTCTGGACAACCTGTGCTGCTTCTTCCTCAATGTTATTCAATAGACTTAAACACTGACGATAATCGGCTGGGGTTGCGGTTTTTCCACCAAACCAAATAAGTTCAACCAGATCAACTAATGTGCGAAAATTTTGTGCAATCAATGGCTGTTGTTTCAGGGCATAGAAATATTCGTAGTTGGTTTTCGTTGGTGCAAAGACGGCTATAGATGATTCGTGTAGATGATGTAAGCAGCTCATGTAAATGGCTCGGCATCCTTCTCTCAGTGATCCGGTTTGCGAAAGTTCCTCTGCCAGATTGCGCCAGCCCTTAGAGTCAAGGGCGCGTTCTCCGTCGATCATTTCTCCGAGAGTCATTTGCTTTTGTGCTTGCAAATGTTTTACTCGGCGCACCACTAAAAAAGCCACAACAAGTACTGCCACCACTGCCGCCAGGGCCAGTAAAAGTTGGAGCAGATTGCCCACCATTTTTGTGTCACTGCTGCCGGTTTGAGGTAGCTGAATGAGGTTGAGTAAATCGCGAATCGCTCTGGCGATGGCGGTCAGTAGTTCTTGCAACTTAACTAAAATGCCGGGCGGCTCATGGTAATTGTAGTTTTTAGCTACCTCGGCAATTTGTCCAGCTATGTTTTTGTATTCCATATTTAGGACGCCTGTGATTGCAGCTCCAGGCCGTTTACGCGCTCGATTAGATCAAGCCCTTCTTGCCTCATGCGCAGGTCGCAATAGTAAAGACCGTAACAGATAAATAGAATCGGTCCTACTATCATATTAATGATCTGTTCCCAGACTTGTGAAATCACCTGAATATAAATAGGTAAGTCGCCTGCGGCATGGGGGCCACCGGCAATTATTCCTTGAGTAACGCTATTGATTATTATTACAATAACCAGCGGTACAGAGAGCGGATAGGCCAGCAGCGAGACTGAAACGGCGGTAACAAAAAGAAAGACTGTGGAGCGGAAAAATGCTCGGGCTGTCAGTGCCGACGAGTGCGAAATTAACGTACCCAGGTCATCTGACTCTATTGCCATACTCGACATGGTCATGTGCGCCACTATACCCACGTAGGTCAGCGAAGCCAGTCCGGCTGACAGACAAAATATCGTGCCGATAGTGCCGGCGATGATACCGGCGCTCTTGAACGCAAAGAGCGGTAGGCATACCGCAATGGCGATAGAAAAGACCAGCGTTAGTGCCATAATTGCGGCAAAATAGGCTAGCCCAAGGCCGACCATTGACCAACCACGCCCTTTAACAAATTGCTGAGCCTCGGCGAAAGTAGGAGCAAAACCAGTGAAGAGCCGCACCAGCGAAAGCTGACGTAAATACAAAACAAAAGCGCCGATAATTAAAATGACAAGACCGGCCAGTCCGGCGAGACCCCATGTCCACATGGCTTCGACCGGGGGGTGCCCTTTGGTGAAATAGGTGAGGCCGAGAATAAAACCGATGCGTCCCACACAGAGCAACACCGTAGGCAAAATTAATACCTGAGCGATCAGGGCGATATTAACGCGAAAAATGCGGAAGGCCCGACCGATAATGTCGCCGATGGAAAGAGGCGTAGTGATGTTGCGAAGATTGGACATCGGGCCCCTAATATTTAGCGGAACTGTTGCGCCTGAGCTATTCTACTATTTGTGGCCGCTTGATATCGCCAGTCGTAATTATCAGCCTGAAGTATGAGTTAACGCCGTATCGCAATTCTGTGGCCGTCTTTGCGTTTTCTTGATTGTCTTGATAACGCAGGTTTTTAAGGTGCGCCGCCGCGGGCATAGCAGTGATATGCAAGTAGGGTAGACTAAACTTATGTCAGCGATTTCGCATTTCGGCGAAGGTAAACTAAAGCCTGTATGAACAGCCCGCTAGTGCAAAAACTGACCGGAGTTCGGGATTTAAAGAGGATTCTTGAGACCACCGTCAAGGAGCTCGGAGACCACTTCTCGGCTGATGCGTGCCAGATTTTATTGAGCAATCCGCTTGATCCCAATGTCACTTCAATCTGTGAATATCGCTCTACGGGCTCGCCTATAGTCGGTCGCTCCACTACTCTGCCTCTGGTTTTGCAAGGGCGCACCTTTGGCTCTATGACCATGAGCCGCTCCAATGACGTAACTCCCGACGAACTGAATATGATGCGGGTGGTATTAGGCGAACTGGGTGACATCATTCGCCTGGCGCAAATCAACGATATCGTTCAGCGCGATACTTTTCGCGATACGTTCTTAGTCGAAATCGGCAACCTGATGACCTATTCATTGGGAATAGGCGACGCCCTTTTCATGGTTGTGAATATTCTTGGAAAGGCTCTAAATGTCAGCCGTTGTTTGTTTATTTGCACAGATGATCAGCAAGCCGGTTGGAAATGTTATGAGTTCTGGCAGCAAGATAAAGTTCAGAGTTTGCAGCAATGTTATTGGCCCTCAGGTGATTCTGCGCTTGTAGCGCAAACTTTATTAGCTCGCGAACCGCTCAAGCTTTTTGAAGGTCAGCAAAATTCTTATGTCTCTCCTGCTCAAGAGGAGCTGCAGTTAATTGGTGTTAAGTCGCTGCTCGGAGTTTCACTGCGCAGTCAGTTCGGCACTCACGGTTGTGTGATTTTGCAGCAATGCGATTATCGACGTGCCTGGACTCGCAACGAAATTGATATGGTGCAAAATGTTGCCGATAAAGTGGCGGAAGCACTCTATAAATTGCCTGCTGAGAAAAAAGCGCGCGAGCCGATTATGCAGCTGCACCAGCGCATTGTAAATGCGCCTACAGGCGAGAGCAGCAAATCTGCAGTGGAAGTGCGCCGAGCACTTAAGGGCGCTCTTGGCCAACAGGCCATTCCTCAAGCAAACAAAACCGGACAAATCGCTGTGCCGCCGGCTGTAAAAGCAGTGCCACCACTAGTGCCACCAAAACCTACCCCTGCACCAGCTCCAACTCCGGCTCCAACTCCGGCTCCAACTCCGGCTCCAACTCCGGCTCCAACTCCGGCTCCAA
>CASBPX010000217.1 GCA_949127735.1 Candidatus Obscuribacterales bacterium
GCCGCTTACTTTGCTGAAAATCCCAAGGCTGCAGCCGCACTGCAAGAAGTTAAAACAACCACTGGTGCTATTAAAAATGCAGCTGGTAGTGAATTGCTGGAAGCGGTGGCACCTAAAATAACGACCGCAAAATCTCCGTTCCAATTGCAAGAGCCGCTCACCGCCAAAATGCCAGCGACAAATGTTGTAGCGGAGCAAGGCCTGGCTAAAGTCGAAAGCTTTAGCGCTAAACTGACCGAAAGCGGTTTGAAAATTGAGGGTGATGCTGCAGCCTCTCTCAATGCCGTGCAATCCAATCTCAAATTAATTGCCGAAAAAGGTGCGACACCGCAACTGGTTGAAGACCTGGGCAAAGCTATGCGCTCGGTCGAACAAAATGTCGGCAAAGAAGTGCTTGAATCGGTAGCCGGTAAAGAGCTGGTCGAAATTCGCCGCAGCGTTAACAGCGTCACCACTGGAGCGGTTGAGCGCTCAAGTTTGAAACAGATTGAGAGCAATCTCAAAATTTTAGATACAGAAGCGTCAAACTTGAGTAGTCGCACTCGCGACTTAACCAAAATGCTGGATGAATCAGTTGGTGCTCGCGGTGCGAATAATGGTGCTGTTGTTGATCGCTTGAACAGCAACTTGAAGAAAATTGATGATGTGTTGGAAAACCGCACACCGGTTGCTTCTTCTAATTCTGGAGTTACCAATGCCAGCGTTCAGGCGCGAGAATTACAGCAACTGCTTAAAGAATTTGACAAGCCCGAATTTTCGCGTTTCTTTGCTGAGAATCCTAAAGCGGCTACACTGGTAGAAGAAATGAAAGTTTCCAGTGCCACTATAGGCAATGCTGCAAGTAAAATCGAAACTTCTGCTCTAGCTATCGAGCGCATCGAGACTATCGGCCGCTTCGGACAACAGACTACTGCTGCCGTGGGTAAAGTAGAAAGAATTGTTCAATCTGGCCATCCTGAGTTGCAATTGCCGAAAGTTTCGCAAGAACTGAACATCATTTCAAAAGAGCTAACTACCTTAAAAGAAGGCGTCAATACCAATCAAGTACTGGCATCAGTGCGCAACCGCATCGAAACCCTTGAAGCTGGTGGTGCTAAAAATATTGCTCAAGATTTAAGATCCAGTGTTGTCGAACTGGAGAATGGTTCGGCAGCTTTAGGTCGCGTGCAAAAAATGGAGGCCACCGTTGGCACCATCGAACGCGAAACTACAAAAATTGGCCTTCAAACTGAAAAATTGTCGGCCAACCTGGTAGACAATACTGCTGTGCATGCACCAAAATCCTCTACCTCCATTCAAGCCCAGGTCTCAGATAATCTAGACTTCATTTCGCGTCAATCGAAGACTCTCACTAACGCTGTGGATGATGTTCATACCGTGGCCAGAATCAAAGATTCACTGGTGAAAATTGACGATTTGGGTGGCCAGGCTCTATTCACAGGCGAGAAAGCCGCTCTTTATCAGGAGTTGAAACAGTCGGTGGCTAAGCTTGATAGAGCCGCCGTCGAAGCTCAGGGCTTGCGCAGTTTTGAAGCCAATACTGCCGCCATTACAAAAGAAGCCAATCACGTTGTCGGTCTAAGCACCAGGGTGGCAGAAAATTCAAGCCTGCGCTCTGATGCTAACGTTTCTCAGCGTCTGGTCAATATTGAAAAAGCTGCCGTGGAAGTGAAGACTGCCTCCACTTTTGAACAACAATCAGGCGCTCTCAAAAAGCTCACTGCTGAAATTGAACAACCTGGCTTCCAATCTGCCATGAACCGTTCTTTAGAAGGTAAGAAGATTCTCGATGATCTTAAGGGCAGTGTTTCTAATCTCAAGCAGAATCTGGAAGTGCGTGCTTTGGAACAAAGCACATTGAAAATCGAGGCACAGGCGCAGTCACTGGTTAAAACCGGCCAGGTGTTGGAAAGTACTGTGGCGAAAGATGTTGCATTATCGAATAATGCCACTTTGCGTCAAGCCGTGACCGATTATACTCGTGCTGCCGAAAGTGTGATGGTGCGCGGCGAGCGCAACGTTGCCATCAAGGAAATGGATCAGCAGCTGGCAATTATTGAACGCGAAATAGCCGCCTCTAAAGTTTTGGGTTCACAAACTGCTCGTGAGTTAGGCCAGCTCAAACAAGCTCACTATGCTATCGGTGAAACAGTCAGCGATGCACGGGTACTGGCTCAGAGCGTGTTTGAAAAGCGTCTGCCCAATGTTGAAAATCTCTTCAATCAAGTAAGCCATTCCAGCAGCTCGGTAGTGCAAAGAGAGTTGATTCGCCAGACATCGACTGAATTGCAAACCCTGCGTTATCTTGAAAGTCACACTGGTATGCAAGTGGCGAACAAGCTTGAACAAGCACAAGCCAAGCTGGTTGTGGCGGCAAATGAACTGGAAGTAGCAGCCTATAGAAGCAATCTAGTTAAGCTCGCAGCTGAAGGCAATAAGGTTGCTTCAGACAAGTTGTTGCTCGCCGGCCTTACTTCTGAAGGTTTCAAAACAGTTAGTCTGGCGGGCAATTCTGCTGCATCGAAATTTGTCGACTTCCTTGCTGTGCGCAGTCAGATGTTGCCGCTTATCGGTGGTAACGGCCAGACCGGCGCCATGATGAGAAACTTGTCGGCGAACGATATTATTTTTGCCAATAACCGTTCCATGTTCTTCAATCCTAATTTCATTAGAACTGTGAGCGGAACTGGTATGGCTGCTGGTCTAGCCACTGTCTTTGTCAGTAATCGGATGGAAGGTGATAGCCCAATTCAAAACTTTGCTCCAGACGCCGCTGCGACTCTGGATCAATCTGCAACGCATACACAAGCTGAAAAAGCCGAAGAAAATTCAGGCGATAGTGGCTCTGATAACGCTGTTAGAGTTGATACTAATAGTGGTGACGTCAAAGCTAGTTCACCCATTGACACTAAGGCCGGCATGAGCAGAGTCGACGAGAGATCAAACACTAAGGCTGACGCCCAATTAGATAAAACCGAAACCAAAGTGCAGCCGGTGAGCGCTCAAGCAGTACCTGCCAGAGAAAATGTCACCTTCACCGCCAACGGACAAGCTGTGGTGCGCAATGCCTTTGCTGTTGGTCGGCAGAACAGAGTAGTGCCGCAAGACAACGGTGCCGCATCTCGCAGCGTCGGGCAAGACAATTTCTACAAAATCTCTGAAGTAGGCGCTTTCGGCCTTGACGTCAATGATCCTGACTACAATCAAAAACGCGCTCTTATTAGCATGTACGGCAATGAGCATTTCCGCGGTAAAGGTGCCGAAACTCCTGCTGATACCACCACCATCTCATTCATGGCAGCTCAAAACCTGATTAGATCTACTCGCCGATCTGAGGTCGATAAAGGCTTTGAGAAGCCGGCCAGCGATAGATTCAATATGCCTTCTGCATTTTCACTCAAACTCAATACGCCTGTTTCGTTAATGAACTCAGACGCAGGCGCACGTCGCGATAATGCTTCCGTTGCTGGTACCATGGCCAATAATGTCGGCGGCGGCACTATGGGCAATAGAACCACATCTGATACCAAGCAAATGTTTTCATCACTGGTTGCATCCTCTAATGAAGGCGGCGTCGGTCGCGGTACAGTGGGCGAAGGCGAAGAACAATCCGAAGCTGATATCCTTGAACAAGGCGGATCTTCTGTTGTCGCAAATCAATCTAACAACGATGACGACGATGACGAGTCACCAGCAGCAGTATCACCAGTTGCTCTGGGCAACAATAATACTGCGGCAGCTTCCAATGCTACAGCTGATCCTGACCAACTGTCTCGCACAGTTCTGCCGGGGCCCCCTAGAAAGAGAAACCAAAAGCTCAATCAGGCTGTATAGCGCTTGAGGATGAGCACGGTGTTGTGACCACCGAAGCCTAAGGCTTCGACCATGGCGTATTCCATTTTGACATCGCGCGCAACATTCGGAACATAATCGAGATCGCAAAGAGGGTCTGGATTATTAAGGTTGATGGTTGGATGAACTTTCTGGTCGTGCAAGCTCAGAGCCGCAACTGCAGTGCCAATCGCACCGGCACCACCAAGCAAATGGCCGACCATCGATTTAGTACTTGATATTGGAATTTTGTAGGCGTGCTCGCCCAGCACGGTTTTAATGGCAATGGTTTCGCGCTCGTCATTGAGCGGTGTAGAAGTGCCGTGTGCATTGATATAATCGAGGTCTTGAGGTGTAATTTTTGCGTCTCGCAAAGCCTCGCGCATGGCAGTTACAGCACCTTCACCGGTCTCGTGCGGAGCGACAATATGATAAGCGTCGCAACTGGCACCGCCGCCGGCAATCTCAGCATAGATGTGTGCTTTTCGATTAATTGCGTGCTCTAGTTCTTCAAGAATCAGAACCACTGCACCTTCGCCGATAACAAAACCATCTCTATCTTTGGAAAATGGCCGACTGGCGCCCTTAGGATCATCATTACGTTTTGACAGGGCCATCATATTGCCGAATGAAGCCATGCTGAAAGCGTTGATGGCGGCTTCGCAACCACCCGAAATCATGGCGTCGGCGCGGTTGTCTTTGATGTACATGAATGCGTCGAAGAGTGAATCAAGGCCGCTGGCGCATGCGGTTGAGTCTGCTTTAGCTCGACCTTTGGCACCATACTCGATGGCGACCTGTCCGGCTGGGGCGTTAGGCATCAGTCTGATTACTGAACGCAAGCCAAGTTTTCGCGGTCCGCCTTCTAAAAGTTTGATGTGATCGGCTGTAGTAGTAATTAGACCGCCAACGCCTGTTCCTAAAAAGGTGCCTACGCGTTCAGCTTTTTCTTTTGACATATCAAAATTGGCATCTTCAAGAGCCAATTTTGCCGCTGCCATAGCTAACAGGGTAACGCGATCCATTTCTTTGAGCATGCCGCCGACTTTGCGCTTGTCGGGGAAGAAGTCTTGAATATTGAAGTTTTTCACTTCAGCGGCAATTTTGGTTTCGAGACCAATGGCAACGGGGTCGAATTGTGTGATTGGCGCCACACCTGACTCGCCAGCCAGAAGCGCTTGCCAGCAGACATCTTTGCCAATGCCTACAGGAGTCACCATCCCTAAGCCAGTTATAACTACCCTACGTTCAGCCATTGCTGTCCAATTCCCAGAATTCCCTATTCAAAGAACATTCTAGCGTGCTTACCGCCGCCGCTGGTTTTAGAGCCATTAGCTAATAATTAATTATTCTCTTTGAAACACAAAATATAGCAGGCAGACCTCAAACGATGCCTTCGCCACCGCTCATGGTGCCGAAAAAATTGTCTGTGTAGTTTTCGTCATCATCACTGTAGAGATACTCATCTAATTGTTGAGTATTGAAACTGCATTTTTCATTGCAGTCGCCTTCAACAGCTTCAGGCAGATGGTCTTCTTCAGCGTCACCATCCTGGTCTATTTCTTCGCGCCGCAGGTCGATATAGGCTCTGAAGGCTTCATCGGCGAGCCTGTTGTCTAAGCCTATATTGGCAAAATTTTCTACCTGGTCTTTGTGAAGGCCAAGTTGTTTATTGCCATGCTCTATATAGCCATGGTCAGGGGTCCACAGCAATTTGTTTTGACGGAATAGTTCTAAATGTTGCTGGGCGCGACCGGTTTCGTGCAGATGATTGTCGGGGGCTTTAATCTGGCGCTTACTGACTCGATCATGCGATCTCACATTCTTTTTAAAAGCCATGTCGAGATCGCGGCCGATCTCTTTGTAATCTGGTTCGTACTGCCCCACCAGCTGCCAGAAATAATCGTTGTGACTGGCTTCGAGCACGTGGGCTAACTCGTGAAGAACAAGATAGCGTCTACCTCTTTCTGGAACGTTTTCGATGGCAAAGCGAGAAAATGTGATTACTTTGCTTTTCAGATTAATTTGCGCCAGCCGGGTATACTTGGCCGAGCCAATTCTGATACCTCCTATGGTGACATTGAAGGTCGCATCATTTATGCGATTAACGTATGAGTGCATAAACGATTTATATAAATCGAGGGTATGTTTCGACATGCCGTCATCTGCACTCGGCGATGCAGGGACGTGCTGTTTAAATTTGTCCAGATTGGCTGTGCGTGGACGAAAATCGTAGAGCTTATCTTCTGCTGGCACTTTTATACAGGTATTGCAAGTAGTGGCATAATTTATTCAAGCGATTGTGATAGCTTAAGTGTTTTAGCTGCTTTAGGCAACTGCAAGTTTTGGGTGTTGAAATGCAAAGTTTGGAATTAGTGAAGCTGACGGTGATTACGGGCGGTGCTCGGTCAGGTAAATCTGCTCTCGCGGAAAAAATGGCGGTAGACACAGGTTTGGCCGTGGTCTACTTTGCAACCATGGGTAAAATCGATCACGATCTGGAGGCCCACGATCGCATTGCTTTACACACGAAAAGGCGTCCGGCAGAGTGGCGCACCATCGAAGAACCGCTGATGCTGAGCAAAGTAATAACAGATTTGCCTGGCAGCTTAACAGTTCCTACCGTGTGTCTAATTGACTGTCTTTCACTTTTTGTCTCCAATCTGTTGCTTTCGATTCCGTACACAATTGAAGACAACAGCGTGCGTCGAGAGCTGGAAGCAAATCTTTTGAAAGATGTAGACGATCTTTTATCAGCCATAAGTGCTCGCCCTGATCTGCACTTTATTGTGGTCACCAATGAAGTAGGTTCAGGCATTGTGCCCGACAACCATCTGGCCCGCAGCTATCGTGACATGCTGGGCCTGGCTAATCAGAAAATTGCGGCTCAGGCTGACCAGGTTTATCTTTCAGTGTCGGGGCTGGCTCTTAAGCTCAAATAGCTTAAAAGGCGGCTGCTAAAGGCATAATGATTTTATGAATTCAGGCCAGAAAATAGATGCTCAAGCTGATGCTGTTGGCAATTCTAGAAGTATTGTCAGATTATTGCGTCCAAGACAGTGGACGAAGAATTTAATTGCCTTCGCGCCCGCGCTTTTTGCCGGTAGGCTCTTCAGTGGTGAGGTGGTCGGCCATGTTTCAATGTGTGTGGTGGCACTATGTTTTATATCGGCTGCAGTTTATGTCTTTAACGATATCCTAGACGCCGAAGCTGACCGGAAGCATCCGACCAAGTGCAAACGGCCTGTAGCAGCCGGTTTAATCGGTAAGCAAACGGCTTTTATCATTGGCTTGATCTGTTTGATTCTTAGCTTTGTTGTAGGCTATCTGACAAGACCGGCCTTGAGCCTGGTGCTGTTGGCCTATCTGCTTTTGCAAATTGCTTATGTGGTCAAACTCAAACATCATATTATTCTCGATGTTTTCTGTATCGCCACTGGATTTGTTCTGCGGGCACTGGCCGGTGGTGCTGCAGCACACGTGCCTCTTTCTGCCTGGTTTTTATTGTGCACCTCGCTTGGTGCCTTATTTCTTGCCCTTGAAAAAAGACGACAAGAAATTAAAAGCCTGGGCAGCGATGCCGCCGGCCATAGAAAAGTGTTGGGTAAGTATTCCATCGACTTGCTCGATCGCATGGAAGCGGCCATAGTACCGAGTTTGATTACCGCATACGCTTTTTACAGTTTTCAGTCACAGTACGGCCAGTGGATGATGGTGACAGTACCGATGGTGCTATATGGTGTGCTTCGTTATCAGGTTTTGTCTGTTAGAGACACGAATACGGGCTCTCCAGAAGAAGTACTGATTAAAGATCGACCGATTCAATGCACCATTTTGATCTGGCTACTGGCCTGCATGTCGGTGGTCTACGGTTGGTTGCCACGTCTTGTGTCAGTGGTAGTGCAAACTACTGACTCTGTGCGCTTGCACTTTTAACTAATTTTTCGCCCCAGGGGCCCATGGCAAACAATTTTGTCATGGCAGGGCTGACTAGCTCTTGTTTGAGCATGGCGCTACTTTTGCTGTCACCAGAAGCCATAAGCGCACTGAGCTTTTCTTTTTGCTCGGCGTCAACGTCTAAAAATCGACAACGAAAACAGGCCCAGGTTAAATCAAAATTGGTCATCGCCGCTTTGGCTGCGGGGTTGGGGGCGCGCACAAAGCGATCTTTAATGACGTCGGCAAAAACTTTGCGATTCTCATCTCCATCAACCGAGCGGTCTGGTTTACGCTTGCTGAAAAGAAAAACGGTCATGTCCGCGTAAGCATTTACTGCATCTTCGGTAAGCGGTGGTGGCCCCGGGTCGGCAATACGAGCGGCTCCCAGTAGGCTCTGTAAAAGGTCAGCCTCGGTTTGGTTTTTTGCCAGAGACGAATTTTTAGCACTGAGCGCGTGACGAATAAGAGCACGAAACAATAAGCGATAGCTTTCTTTACTGTCTATTTCACGAATCACTTTCACTCTGGTCTGACGCCAGAAAGGAGCAATACCGGCATAAACAGAGGAATTGGCGACCAGTTTCTGGTCAATCATCTTGCCGAGACTATCTTTTTGTTCGCCTGAAAGAGTGGCCAGACCTAGAGTCTCGGTGCGATCGTCATCAATGTTGCTCGAGGCGCACAGGGCAAATATTTCCAGCCACGAACGTTTATCATCGACC
>CASBPX010000218.1 GCA_949127735.1 Candidatus Obscuribacterales bacterium
ATTCAGCTCAGACTCAGGCGGATAGCCATCGTCATCTTCAGTTTTTATGCCTTCAATACTGCCCGAATTTTTCAACAAATAGACGCCGACGGCTCCGAACAGTGTGCCTAAAAGCAAACAGATCATGGGCAGCGAATTGCCCTGGTCTTTGGCATCGCCGCTGTAATAACCTCGAATAGCTTTGTTTTGCTCTTCTTCAAGGCCAACTAGCGACTGCGACAAGCGAGCGGCATCGCGTAATTCTCTGGTGGTGAGTAAAAGTTGCTTGGCCGAAGCGGCCCCTTTTTCTTGCCGCAACCTGGCATCAGAATCGAGCTGGTCTAAAGTCAGCCCTAACTGGTTAGCCATAGCGCGAAACTGCTCGTCTTTGCCAAACTGGCCGCCATCTAAACCTTGCAACAGAAACAAGTGTTTTTTAACACTGTCTTCAGACTCTATAAATGACTGTAGTTGCAGCTTTTCACCAGTGATCAGATAACGCTGGCTCGATAGCATCGTATCTTTGAATGCTTCTCGCAATTGCTGCAGTTCGTGCACGGCCTGCAACCTGGTATCGAGCCATCGATCTGTATGGCTACGGCCCAAGCCCATCATCGCTGCCAAACAACCGGCCGCCATCAGACACAAACTGACAAGCAAGAAGGTGATGCTCTTTTTCTGAAGCGAGTGATTGAGATTCATGACTGTCGGATAATATGCTCAGTCGCTAAATAAGACTGTACAAATACAGGTTTCTTCTCTCCTATTACACATGTAGGAGCAGAATTAAACTCGTTACCAGAACGACCGCGGCCGATTAATAGTCTCGACATGGCACTCCGGCAACTCCTTCTTAAATGCCGAAATTGCCTGATTTGCATAGTCGTCAAGGTTTATGCCACAGAGCCACAGGTTTTTAAGATTTCTGAGATTTTTCAACTGCCTCAATCCGGCAGGTGTCACTTTGGTGTTAGACAAATCGAGAGTCGTCAGTTGCTGCATCTTCGATAAAGCCGGCATATCGTAGTCGCTTATCTGTTTATTATCAGCCAATGACAGGGAGTTGACAGTTTTTAAACTCACCAGGTCGGCAAAACCTTTGCCGTCAACTTTAGTGCTGTCTAAATTTAAACTGCTCAATTGAACAAAGGACTTCAACAAAGGAATTATATCGTTGCCGACTTCACAACCCTCAAGAATGAGGGAACGTAAGGTGACGGTAATATTTTTTGCTCGTGCAAGAGCCTTGATACCAGATGCGGTGACCGGAGTTTTAGACAATTGCAGAGTAACCAAATATTTGCCACCTAGAAGTGGCATAGCTTCGTTGCCTATAGCTGTATCCGCGACGAAAAGCTGGTCAAGTTTTTTCATTGCGGCAATATATTTAACGCCATTAGAATCGACTTTCGTGTGCTTTAGCGAAAGAAGACTTACCGGCGATTTGACTAAATATTTCAGACCTTCATTAGTAATTTTTGTGCTGTCCAGGCTAAGAATATCCAGACTGGCAAGACCACCAATTATAGGCATTACCCTGTCAGTAATATCGCGGTTATCATTAGCTTTGAAAATTTTAGTATGCGGTGATCTCGAAAGGCCGGAAATAACTGTATCGTCGTCAGATCCATCAGGTATTAACGGTTCAGTGCGCACTTGCGGTGGTGCAGCTGGCAATGGCATGTCAGCTGGCAGAGTTGTCGGAGGGCCAACCCTAACAAGGGGAGGAAGGGGTTTGACGGCCTTTGGCTTGAGTAAAAAATATCCGGCAGTAGACAATCCACCCACCAGCGTGAGCACCATTAGCGATACCAGAGCAATCTTGCCGAACGGGCGAGAACTCTCTAAATTTGCATCTTCGTCGTCAGTGTCTAAACTTTCATCGACAGGCTTATTGCGCCCACCGCTGGCAAGATCCACTTCTGTTTTAGCGTCCGCATTCGACGTAGAAGCATCGTTAATTGTATAGGCCCGTGTGCGTTCTTCGCGAGTCATATGCTGAGTCGGCTTTGACTTGCCTGACGAAAAAGACGACAGTGAATCAACCTCAGTCTCGGCCCCTTGCGAAGCCGAGACGATACTTACAACTGAGCTAGGAAGATTAAGGGCCCTGCCACCACTGCCGGTAGCATTGAAAGCTTGAGTGGCACCACCTGGAAGCAGACCTAATTTCTGCGATAAGTTGATTAGAATGTTTCTGACTTCATCAGCCGACTGGAAACGGTCAGCAGGCAATTTAGCTAAAAGCTTGGCTACGACGGCTTCGAGCTCAGGAGGAAAATCGAGCCCAAGAGAGGCTTCCTTAAGGGAAAGGGGCTTCTCGCTCAAGTGTTTGTCCATGGTCATAAATTTCTGCTCGCCCACAAAGGGCGGTGCACCAGTCAGACACGAAAACATGACGCAACCAAGTGAATAAAGGTCTGAGCGATAATCAATCTTAAAACTTTGAATCTGCTCAGGGCTCATATAGAGCGGAGTACCAAGCGCTTCACCAGTCTTAGTCAGACTTTGTACAGTGTGATCTTCTTCGTCGAGCAATTTGGCAATGCCAAAATCGAGCAATTTTACGTGCACACCATCTTCGCCCATGGCAAGCATGATGTTGCCCGGCTTAATATCACGGTGCACGATGCCTTTGCTATGAGCCGCAGCCAGACCATCAAGCAACTCTAAAAATATAGGCATGGCCTCAGCCACATTCAATGTGATCCGTTCGCGGATAACGTCAGAAAGTGTCACACCTTCCACATACTCCATAACCATATATGGCCGATCAAGATCGTCGATGCCAAAATCGTTAATGGCAACAATTGCCGGATGATGAAGAGCGCTCGATGCCTTGCCTTCCTGGTGAAAGCGGATGCGAGCCTTAGCCGACGCCAGATTGCTTTTGAGCATTTTGATGGCAACTAATCTGTCGAGAAAGACTTGATGGGCGAGATAAATAACGCCGAAACCGCCGGCACCGATAATCGAAACTAACTGATATTTGCCGAGATAAAGTGTGCCGAGCATATCGTCTTGCTCTGGCTCTAGCTCAACCTTGCGCTTTGCGGGCTTTGCCGCTGGAGCTGAATTGTTATTCTGGTGATAGCCATCACCAAACGATAAAAACGGCTCGCTGGGAGCGTCATGGGATGATAAATTTTCTTTTTCATCCTCGCCCATCTGCCGCGTATCCTCATTACTTACATCAGCTCCATCGCTAAAATACGAATAAGAGCGTTCACGCACTGTTGGTGACTTTTGACGATTACCTGGTTTTTGACTTGGAGGCACTTCTTTATTATAGGACAGTCTTCGACCAGCGGCCGACGGCTGAGTCTTGTCGAGGCTGTCGAGGTCAGCCGGCGTTGACTTTTGCGTGCTGTCAGACTGGTCATTTTGCATAATGCGTTTTAAGTTAAGGGTGCACCAATAACGATACCATAGCAAATTCGTTCACTATCAGTGGTGCTCTCTCAGTCACCCACCTTAATACATTTTGCCCAGAGAAACGCTGACGGCAGCAGATTTAATGGTGTCAGAAATGTTGAAAAAATAAAACCCGAAGCATGAGCTTCGGGTTTTATCAGACTGTTCTACTCGGGGCAAATCTACTTAGTTAGTAGATGTAGAGCATCTCGCGGAATTTCGGCAAAGGCCAGAGCGCATCATCAACTACTGTTTCCAGTTGGTCAGAAATATTGCGTACCGCATCCATGGCAGGAATTACTTCCTCTTGATAGAACTTAGCGCGCCTGAGATTATCAGACTCACCATGTTCACCGTGCTCTTCTTGTTGACCAGCTTTGATCACGCCTTCCAGTTTATCCAGAGAAATCTGCAGAGTGGTGATTTCCTCACACAGATGCTTGAGGAAATTCTCTTGCTCAGTGAGATTGATGCCGTTTAAAGCGGCCTTAGTGGTGGCGATGGTCTGGGCCAACTTCAACTGGTTATCGAGGGCAGCAGGAAGAATAATGGTGCGCGCAATGTTGGCAGTGAGCAATGACTCAATATTGATAGTCTTGCAATAAGACTCAAGATTGACATTATAGCGACTGAACAACTCGTCTTCTTGCAGAACTGAGTATTTATTGAACAGATCTTTGACTTCTTGCTCGTTCAGCACGGGCAAAGCGTCAACACAATTTTTCAAGTTAGGCAGGCCTCGGCGCTCAGCTTCTTCATGCCAGGCTTTCGAATAATTGTCGCCGTTGAATAATATGCGCTCATTTTCAATAAGAGTTTTGCGCACCACTTTTTCAACAGCAGCGTTGACATCTAAACCAGTTTTGATTTCAGCGGCTATCGCACTGGAGACAAAGTCCATAGACTCAGCCACGATTGTGTTGAGCACTGTGTTTGGCCAGGCAATTGATTGGCTCGAACCAACAGCACGGAATTCAAATTTGTTGCCGGTGAAAGCAAATGGTGAGGTTCTGTTTCTATCTGAATCATCGCGTGGAAGATCAGGAAGTGTGGAAACTCCGAATTGCAGAACTTTACCGATTTCACCAAGAATCTCTTTCTTGCCCGAAATAATGGTTTGCACCACAGCGGTGAGTTTATCGCCCAGATAGATGCTCATGATTGCAGGCGGCGCTTCGTTGGCACCAAGTCTGTGATCGTTGCCGGCGGAAGCAATGCTGGCTCTCAGTAAATGACCATACTTGTTGATGGCACGAATCACAGCGGTTAGCACCACTAAGAACTGTAAATTCTCATGGGGAGTGGTGCCTGGTTCGAGCAGGTTATTACCCTGGTCGTCAGCCATAGACCAGTTATTGTGTTTGCCACTACCATTGACACCACTGAATGGTTTCTCGTGGAAGAGACAACGCAAGCCATGCTTTTGCGCAGTTTTGCGAAATACTTCCATTAAGAGCATGTTGTGGTCAACAGCAACGTTGCTGTATTCGAACACAGGAGCAACTTCAAACTGTGCTGGAGCGACTTCGTTGTGACGGGTCTTAACCGGCACACCAAGTTTGTAGCACTCAGCTTCCGTGTCCATCATGAAAGCTAAAACGCGTTCCTTAATTGACCCCCAGTAGTGATCTTCCATTTCCTGACCGCGCGGAGGCTTGGCGCCGAAGAGTGCGCGTCCGCAGTTGATCAGGTCAGGTCGCGACATGTAATAGGCTTCGTCAATCAAGAAATATTCTTGCTCAGCGCCCACTGTGCAGTTGACTCTTTTAACTTCTTTGTTGCCGATTAACTTGAGCAAGTGAACGGTTTGTTTGTTCAATGCTTCAAGTGAACGCAGCAGTGGTGTTTTCTTATCAAGCGCATGACCGGAATAAGAGCAGAACACTGTTGGTATGCAAAGAGTCTTGCCGTTGGTGCTTTCCATCAAGAAAGCAGGACTGGTTGGGTCCCAACCGGTATAGCCGCGAGCTTCAAATGTGGATCTGATACCACCTGATGGGAAACTCGATGCGTCAGGCTCACCTTGCACTAAGAGTTTGCCGGAGAACTCTAAAATTGCACCGCCATCATCAGCGCTGGAGGTTAGGAATGAATCGTGCTTTTCTGCAGTCAAACCAGTCAGCGGATGGAACCAGTGAGTGAAGTGAGTTGCACCTTTAGCCAGTGCCCAATCTTTCATGGCATTGGCCACGATGTCAGCCATTGATGGATGAAGTGCTTCGCCGAAATCTAAGCAACGCACCAGAGCCTTATAAACATGCTTAGGCAAGAGCTTGCGCATCACTGAACGATTGAAAACATTTTGTCCAAAAATTTCAGATACTGTGGTGCGAGTAAAGTCAACGGACATCTGCACCGGCTCACGCCCTTGCACCGTTCTTTTCGCAGCGCCTCTGGCGTCTGCGTGGGGCGACGATGATGAGCGTCCCGTCATTGAATTGCCTCTCTCTTTTACTGTCATTTTCTTACCTCATTTAAAAACTATTTCTAGGCTTGCAACGTCAGAGCCCAAGCGCTTTGAGAATTACTCTTTTCTTGCGCTGGCCATCGAACTCTGCATAAAAAATTTGCTCCCACGGACCCAGGTCTAGCTTGCCGTCTGTCACCGGCACGGTTACCTGGTGATTGATTAGAAGGCGCTTGAGATGAGCATCTCCGTTATCTTCGCCAGTATTATGGTGATGATAATCAGGATTTTCCGGCGCCAGTTTGTCCAGCCATTGATCAATATCTTTAATCAGGCCTGTCTCCCAGTCATTTACATAAATGCCGGCGGTGATGTGCATGGCCGATACGAGAATAAAACCTTCCTTGAGGCCAGTTTCTTCTAAAAACTGCTGAACATCGTCAGTAATACGAACGTGTTCACGCCGCTTTTTGGTGTCAAACCACAAATACTTGGTATGGGCCTTGAGGCCGTCTTGTACCTTCATATAAAATCTCCCGGGCACAATTTGCCATATTCTAGCCCACTGGCAAGCTGATGCGAGTACCTGAGCGCATTACCGTAACTTTTAAGGACAGTTCCGCAGTATATACACTCGATAGATCGCTGGCTGAGTGGACGAGAGTCTCAAATCAAAAAACTAGATTGATATCAATCTGAATTCTCTACTGGAGGCCACAAGCGTGACAGGCGCCAAAATAAACCGCCAAATCACCCTCAAAATCGGTAAAAACTCTTACCCGCCTGCCAACTTGGCAGTAACACTTTGTTGAATGGTCTGGCTTAAGCTTTGCTGACCGCTAATTGCTTCCAGACTGCTCCAGGGCTTTGCTACGTCTAGCGATTTTAAAGTCTTCAAGGCGCTGCCATAATCGAGCGGCTGTGACTGATCAAAGAACCAGCCCTGCACTTTGTCATATCGGCCGGTGAGGCGCTGAGCTGTCTTTTCGGCATGGTCGACAATTACCGTACGCATACCAGGCTTGAACAGTTCAGCCTTACCTGCGTTTTGCATCAATGCCAACTCGTCGCTGTGGCCGATATAAAAGGCCACCTGATCGCCGCGTTTAATAATTCCCAGACCTTTAGTGGCCATAATGTCATAGATAGAAGGCCTGGTACCGACTGTAGCCTCCGGCCCGTGAATATGAAATGGCACTTTGCCAGATTTGTTGCTGCCAGGCAACCAAGGTATGTGAGTCTCGTTGCCGGCAACTGGTCGGCTCAGCTTGAGCGAATTTAGATCAAGGGTACGACCGGTTTCAATGCCTTTCCATGAGTGCTTTTCGCCTAATATGCGGCTGACTTCAAGCATATCGATTTTGCCTTCGCCTTTGAGAATGGAGGCAGGCAGACGCTCGGTGCCCGGGCCAATAAAAGCGACACGATCTTTCACTGGCATGATGATTTTATCTTCTACTGCTCGACCGATGCGACCGTACACCGGTGGCGCTCCGAAGGCTTTACTAGCTCCCCAGCCGCCTAAAACCATTCCCGGAGCAGCCTCGGTGAAGTTAGTTAGACTACGACCTAAATTATGAGAGCTCGCTTGCGCGAGCTTACTGCGCTCAGATTCGGTAGATGCGCCAGAGGCTTTTTTTGCAAACGAAGAAAAAGTATCGACTGCTTCGTATCCTTGCCAGGCAAGACCAGCAAAAGTCACAGCTGTAGCCACTTTGGGAAACTTTAGAAGCACAGTTCCCACCGCGCCAATTGCTGCTCCGCCGGCAACTCTGGTAAGCGCCTCAGCCGGACGTTCTTTTATGTCGCGACTTAACTCGTCATAGAAAGCCGATGGAGTCTGAGCAAGAGTGAGAGCGGTAACTTTAGCCACATTTTCAAAAGAATTATCACCGCTTGAAGCAGCAGAAAGGTTTTGGCCGCTGGCTACGTCTTCTGATTGTCTGGTAGTGTCTTTTGGCATCACAATCTCAAGTGTTCTTAAGATCAGATACTAATAATTAAATAGCTCCCTGTCATTGGGGAAACTACGAGGGGAAACTACGAGCAAATTTGCAATCAAGCTTTGTGATTGGTCGGGCCGCTCTGCAATGAATTAAGACCTTCGGCTGCGTCGTGTTGAGCCGGATCAAGAGCCAGTGCCGCCTTGTAAGCGTCAATGGCTTTGTCCGGCAAACCCTGACGGGCAAACAATTTTCCGAGATGCGTATACAAAGCCGCATGCCTGGGAGCTAATTTAATTGCTTCCTCAAACTCACTACTGGCTAGTTCAAGGTTCCCTTGAGACTCAGCTAACCAGGCCAGATCTACTCGCAAGGCAGCGACATTTGGTTGCAGCTTAACTGCTGCTTCTAACTGTTCGATGGCGCGTTTGGTGTCACCAGATTGCTTCAGCAAGAAAGCCAAATCAGCGTGGGAAAAAGCGTCAGTCGGATCCATGGCAAAACTTGCCGCATACTCTTTTTCAGCCCGCTCAAAATTACCCAGGCTGCCGTAGGCAAAAGCCATAGACCTAGTTACGCGCGCATTATTAGGCTGGTAGCTCAAAGCCCACTGAAACTCGGTAATCGCCTCTTGCCATTTCTTTTCTTGCGCAGTAGCGATGCCTTTTACATAGTGAACCTTGCAAGCTTTTTCTTTGAGCTTTTCTTTTTGCAGATCATCCAGAGGAATCGGCTCTCCCAAACCTACTACCATCATGGCTTCGGCTAAGGCCTTCATCGGTCTTCCTTGCATTAAAGCAACCAGCGCATAGTCGCGGTGCACCACTTTTATATTTGGCTCGCACATGATGCTGGCTTGCAGCTCAATCTCGGCCATCTCTGCATTCCAGTGGCTCAGATAAACTCGTGAAAGCTCATAATGATCGAGAGCTTCGTTGTGCAATGCGCTTAGTTCCATGGCTAGAGCGCGACGTTTGGCCTCCCGCTCAGCGTAAGCAGCTGCAGCAATTTCAGCTGCTTTCTTCTCGGCTTCGGTGCCGATAACAATAGGAGTTGCCGATGTTGCGTTAACAGGACGCTCGGCGTTAACTGGAGTTTCGTCGGTAGAACTAACTGGAGTATCTGGATTATCGCTAACTGGAGCCTCACCCTTAGTTTGAATCGGAGTGAAAGCGCCCGGCTTCTGCTCGGGAGCGGCCGAAGCAGGCATCAGGCCCGTGTTGGTGGCAGCAAGCAAAATGGCACAGGCGAACTGGCTAGCAATAGTTTTTTTCAACACTGACAAATTTCCCCGTCCATCGAAAGCCTCTGCTTCATTATGCCATTGTAAGCATCACAGTTCACACCTGAAAGGCTAATTCACGATCAGTGTTTTCCCCAGAAATCAATTTCAGCGTAGCCTTAAATGGCAGGAAGCGCGGCAGCAACGATAGCAATGCCGTTAGCTTCGGCAAATTTGACCATTTCGTCTTGCTCAACCACAAGGGTTTCGCGTGCCTCAACAGCAAGCACTCCACCCGGATTGGCATTATCGTTAACCATAGACTGCAGTGTGTTCATGCCTACGGTAGGAATGTCAAAACGCTGGTCTTGATTGGGTTTGGAAACTTTGCATACCACCACTGGGCCACGAGCTAATTTGACTGCTCTCTTAATTGCTTCGTCAGTGCCTTCGATTGCTTCCAGGGCAAGAATCATGCGATCTTTGACAATCACTGTTTGGCCAATATCGAGGCGAGCAATCTCACGAGCGACGCGCATACCATATTCAATATCAGCATAATCGCCAGCTGTAGGCTGCAATTGAGTCAACACACCAATTTCAGGAAAAAGATGGCGCAGGAATTCTGACTGCGTGAGAACCTTAAGACCGTGCGCTTCCATAATGTCACCAACAGCAAATTGAATGGTGTCATCATTAAAATTAGGAAGTTTACTCAGCTCTTTAACTGCCAGCCAGTCTAATTTGTGCAACTGACGCAGCAAATTTATTTTCGGTACTTTGCCAATGAAAACTAAACCGGTGCAACCTTCTTTTTTTAGCAAACCGATGCTGCGTCCGATTTGTCCTGGTGCCACCAGATATGTCTTATCTGCGTGTGGTGTCACTTGCGCTTCTGCACTTTCAGAAAGTGCCAGAGCCACGACTTTGTATCCACGCTCTTTCGCTGATTGAGCCAGTAGTGATGGCAGCTGCCCCTCACCTGAAATCAGACCTAATTTTCCTGTCACCACTCGCGTACTACTTTCATTGAGGGTAGAAATACCCATAACTACCACCTTTACGAAAAATTCGCCGAACGAGAAGATAATTTGCAGACGAACAAGCAGCTAGTTTACCACGTTCTTGGCAGCCAGCCGCCATTTGCGGAGGTTTTAGAAGCTGTGTGAACAGCCTTATCACCATGCGAAGACTGGCCGCTCTACTACGTACTAACCGTCTTAATTAAAACTGCCAAAGGTGAAACGATGCTCATAGACCGCACCGACAAATATCAGCCTAAAAACTTATCTATTCAAACTTCTCAGTTTTAGCCAGCGCTGTCACTCCCGCCATGCTGCCGAAGCTCATACTTTCCACCGCCGACGATGGCACGATGACTGTAGAAGTGCCACCATTTTTCATCACTTCATAGAGCATATTCATGCCGCGCAAGTGAACAGCCATAGGATTCTTTTCATACACGCGACCAGCATCAGCAAAGCGTTGTGCAATCGCCATTTCAGAATCACCAAGAAGAATCCGAGCCTGACTTTCTCGGGCGGCCTGTGCGACTCTACTCATGGCGTCTTGTAGCGCATCAGGAATTTTAATATCGCGCATTTGCACTGACGAAACTTTGACGCCCCACGGCTCAGTCTGGGCATCAAGAACGGCTGTCATACTGCTATCCAGCGCGGCACGATCTGACAGCACATGAGCGAGATCGCTGCGTCCGATGATGTCGCGTAATGCCGTTTGAGCTGCACCGAGTACTGCCAGTTGATAGTCAGTAACTTTTAAAATAGCTAGTTGCGGGTTCACCACAGTCCAATAGATAACAGTGTCGACATTGACTGGCACATTGTCGCGAGTAAGGGTTTGTTCGGCAGTAATATTGCTTGTAACTGTGCGCAAATCTACAGTAAATGGAGTGGTTTCGAAAAATGGCATGAGGAAGAACAAGCCTGGTCCGCGAATGCCAGCAAAGCGCCCGAGCCGCAAAACAACCTTTCGCTCCCATTCATTACAAACGCGCAGACAGTAGCGCAAAAGCAGAAAAAGCACGAATGCGAAAATCACCATTATGGTGAATAACAAGCCCAAAATTTCCATGCTTACTCTCCCTGCGGGATGAATGTATTGCAAAAAAGATTGCAAATAAAGATTGCCAACCGATGAGACTAGCAGAAATTGCAGCTCGATCAGGTAAAGTGCCCGAACCTTATTGCCCTGTACTTGACAGCAATGTCAGCTAACACCTCAATACCATAGAATGGGTATATGCTTGACATTGGCATTTAAAAGCATTTAACTGTTTAATGAAAATGCGCTGCAAAATATCACTCGCGTCAGCGCCTGACTATGATGAAGGCAACAGCATGTCCATAAAATCTTTAAATCCAACCAAACTGGCCTTGCTCGCTGCGCTAGCAGCAAGCTTCACCTGCCAGGCGGCCTTCGCTCAAGGTGGTTTCAGCAGCACCAGCCAGTCTGGACGCCATAAAGATCTCGGAGATGGCGCCAGTTTTTACATGGCTCGCAGGCAGTATCAAGTAGTTGACGACTCTCCCATCGTCAAATATAGCGGTGGCCCGGGCGGCGCTGCCGCGGCTGCGGGCGGCAATTCTAACTTGCCCGGTGGCCAGGCACCTTTGCAGAGGGCCGGTTTCACCTCGTATTCGACCTCTTTGCCGACAATTACCGCTCCGTTGCCGAAAGTAAATAATGGTGTACCTGTGCAGCCGGCTCCGGCGGCCCTTCCCAAGTCTTCAAGCGCTAAAGCAGGCAGCTTGGGTAAAGGCAAAAAAGTGTCGGCCAAACCAGCTCCCGCACCTAGACCAGCTGAGCCTGATGGCATTCACGCATACAACAGCTATAAGGGTTACAACCCTTCAGCCGCCCTACCCTACGGAACTACCGTGCCAGGCGGAGCAGCAGGGTCGTCCATGTCAAGATCGGGCAACGTCAAGGGCAGCGTGCTGCACTGGTCACGCAGACGGCGCGCGGCGCAATAGCGTTACCAACCATTTACGCAATTGCACAAAGTCTACGGTCTCGCCAAAACCGTATGGTAATATTCTTCAAGTTGCGGCTGTAGCCCAGCTGGATAGAGCGCATGGCTACGAACCATGAGGTCGGGAGTTCGAATCTCTCCAGCCGCGAATCATTGAAACGAACAGCTAGAGCGCTTCTCATTAGGAGAAGCGCTTTTAGTTTTAGAGTGATTGGAATACCTGCCGCTACTTTGCCGCTACCTTTTTGGGATCTGTGGATTATGTTTGGCGGTTTCTTTAACACAGAGCAGAAAACAAGATTTAGTGTGACACCACATGTAGGGGCATCACCCCCCCAACAGACAGAGGCCGGAAACATAATAGAAATCTCTCAAAGTGAACTTAGAATTGTATTTACTCTCGGTCAACCGCTCCTAACATCAGGCAAATTTCAGCAGTACTAACGAGCATCAACTGTCTCAATATCAGGCATAATCGAATAAAAAATGCCAGATACTGGGCAATATCTGGCATTTTCAAAACTCTAGTGAACTACAGTTCGAAGCTTCTGACTTCACCCGCAATATCAAAAATGCAAATTTCACGCGCCGCCATGATGTCTGCGTTCGGCCAGCAATGATGGCGGTCAAATTAAATAAACTGGCGGTCAATTACTTTTGAGCTGTTGGGAACCGGTTTCTACCGCTCATTAAATAAGCCGTTTAAAACTCTCGGAACGCACTCGTGGTGCGCGACGGACAATTACTTTTGAGCTGTTGATTGACCTTTCTTGTTTCGCTGTTTGGCACTCTCAGCTCGATAACTTTCGCCATTGAGTTCCAAGACAATCGAATGGTGCACCAGGCGATCAATGGCAGCCATTGTTGTCATTGCATCTTTAAACACCGTGTCCCACTGCGAGAACGGTAAATTACTGGTAATTACCAAATTGCGGGTTTCGTA
>CASBPX010000219.1 GCA_949127735.1 Candidatus Obscuribacterales bacterium
CCTTCTAGTCCGCGCATGGCGGATGTTGTAATGGTTCGATTTTAATTGAGGCAAGTTATTTCGCAAAGTATGATTTTTTATGATTCAATGCGAGCGGCAATTCAAATTGTCGCGCGTCAATTCGCAACAAAGACCGACGGCCACTAATCGTACTGGTGAAACTGCTACCTACGCTGATGGTTCAGCAGTGGGCGACGGCAAATACAAAGGAGTCTATTGCGACGAGTTTACCGCTGTCGGTAAACGATTGAATGGTGAAGATAAATTTGCCATCGTTAACTCAGGCTTGCGCGCTGGAGACGGGGTTCTGCAGGTAGGTAAACCAGAAGATCTGAGAAACACTCTACAAGAGATGAAAGATCAAGGCAGGCTCCCTGCTATAGTTCAAGTTGATTCCAATGATCCACTGTTTGGTGGAACCGGTAACCCCGCAACCAAAGGCCAGTGGCACGTGGTTACGGTGACCGGATATGATGCTGCCACTGGCAAAGTCCAAATTTCCAACCAGTGGGGAAAACACAGAGATATTACAGGTAACGTAGACGACCTGTACCGCAGCACAAGAACTTAATAGAACAAAAAGCAGTGCCTGGAATATTAGTGAGAAGAGAAAATGCCCAACGATCAACCGCCAAAATTTTATGACTTCATTGCTCAACTTGGTGAGACCAAGCAGGCGCAAGTAGCCTATGAAAAAATGGCAGATGATTCCATACCGCGTGGTCCAATGAGTCTAAATGCAGGTAAACAAGATTTGCCCTCAGGGCCAATCAAAAGTATTGATATTCCCAATAACTGGACTCGCACTGACCATTTCGATGGTGGAGTGGGTGCCACTGTAACTTTCAAGGCACCTGGCGATAAAGCATCGATAAACTCACTTGAGCGCACCAGGCCAATTAGCGACCATGCTGCACAAGAATTCAAGAAACTCTTAGATGGCAATGATAAATTGACTTCTCCCAAAATGCTCCTTCCTGCTCAACTTCGTTCGCTCACAGAAGTACTTGGTAGCGGACAAATGGGCGATAACCAGTACACCAATCCAGAGAAATACCCCAGCCCGAATGCGCCTTTGTTTAAGCTGACAAACGCACAGTTTCTCAACGTTAACGGTAAAACTGTCGTAGAAGTTGAAGGCAGCTACATGGATGAAAAAGGTAAACCTACCGAATTTTATCGTGGAATTTTTGCTCCTTCCGGCAAAAACGGCGATCGAGTCAATGAACTCTTTTTAGCCGCGCCAGATCAAAAAGAGCTGCTCTCACAAGAGAGTAACTATAGGAAGGCACTTAAAAGCGTGAAGTGGCATTAGAAACCCGAACAAACTAAAACTGCACAAATTTTGCTTTTTCCATGTCTTGTTTGGCCAAGTCAAATTTGTTCAATTTTTCATAGGCTTGTGCTCTCAGTTGAAATATGGTTCCTGATTTTGCGTTTTTCAGCTTGATGTATTTTGAGTAGTCTGCCACCGCTTGCTCGTACTGGCCTGACTGCATATAACAACCCGCTCTATCTCTCAGCGGACCTGCTGCGTCAGGCGTTAGTTTTAGTAACACCGTTTGATCTTCAACAGCACCAGCGAAATTTTTGCTCAAGCGTCTTGCTGTAGCTCTGGTCGAGTACACATAGCGAAGCAAAATTAGGTCGAAACCTGGGTCGGCACCACGCGCAAACAAATTGATGTAGTTCGAACAGAGTTTTTCTTCGGCTTGCCAATTTTGCAGAGCCGCAGATGTAGCAATCTTACTTGCTAAAGCTCCGATATTGTCAGGGTTGACCAACAACAATTTGCTCAACTCAGCATCGAGTGGTACCTTCAAAGATTTTTTTTCTAATTCACTACAGATAGCGTCGTAGACTCTATAGTCTCCCTTGTGATCTGCTGCCAATTTGAGCATAACCGGGTTCATATCGCTCACCCCGATCCAAAGATTCGGGTGCCCACTTGATCGATCTCTTTGCAGAAATTTTGAACTTCTAATATTCTTCAACGCCTGAATAATTGTGTTATCACCAACATAGGCCATATAACCTTTATTTGCGATTGGAGGGGATTGCGGGTCACTAGTGACGTCGGTGCCGGCTGTTTTAAGAAGGGCCAAGTCTCCGTATACGGGAGGTCCATTTTTGGCAAGCAATGCAGTAGCTTCTATTTCAGCTCTCACCGAAGCAATTGCTTTTGTTTTTGCAGGCAGAAGATTATAGTCTTTCAGAGCTTGCTTGTACTGGCCAACCTGCCTGAAACAGCGAGCTCGCAAAATGCGAGTATAAATGTCGTTTGCTTTTGAACTCAAGATTTTGCCAGCATCGATGACGGCAGACTCCATATCACCGTGTCTCATAGCATAAGACACGTCAGAAGTTAAAAATCTTCCGTTCTCACTAATACGCGAGCTCACGCTGGCTTTCAGCTTAGCTGCCGTTTTTTCGTCTTGCGCGGCCAATGCAAATTTGCCAATTTTTCTATAGGCTAAGGCTCGTTGCTCGCGAAACCAGTAATTAGTTGGATGAAGCACAATTGATTTTGTCAGTGATTTTATGGCACCTTCAAAGTCACGACCCATGCATTGGCTATAAGTGTAATGATTAACGGCATCGTCCTCGAAATCAATGGCCGTTGGTGATTCTAAAACTCGTGCTTCAGAATCAGTCTTGAATAGCGCTAAGGCGCGATCTCCACATTCAATCGCTGGTTTCCACATCTTCTTGTCTTCGTAACGGCGAGCAACATAAGCAATCACCGGCGCACTGTTAGAGAACAACTCGGTTAAGGTACTTAATTCAGCCGTGCTTGGACTTTGCTTTTCAGTCATAGTAGTAGGCTGCAAAACAGTAGTGACACTTTGACCTGTATCAGAAGTCACTGCTGATGGGCTGGCTTGCAGATCTCTATCGCTACTCGTCAGTAGTTTTGGCTTTACACGACTGAGAGTCTGCAACGGACGATTGATATATAATTTTTCAATGGTTGGAAAACTGAAAATAATTCCGACAATTGCCAGTGCTAGCAAGCCGAAAACAGGTCCAGCTGCGCCAATATGCTCCGCATCGTCTCGAAAAATTGTTCTAGGTGTGTTTTGCAATGTGGAATTTGATGGCGAACTGTTTATCTTTTTACCGTCTTGGATGCGAGCGAGATCAATGGCCAACTCTTTTGCTGATTGATAGCGAAATTGCGGCAATTTTGCTAGACACTTGGCGATCACCATATCAAGCTGTGGTGGGAAGCGATTATCCGGCAATACTTCGGCCAAAAGCGGAGGCTCGTCCTCTTCGTGCATCATTGACGTTTCTATACCGTTCTTTCCTTCAAAAGGCACGAGTCCAGTGAGGGTTTCAAATAAAGCACAGCCTACCGAATAAATATCAGAACGTGCGTCGACAACTCCACCTCTGCATTGTTCAGGGCTCATATAAAAAGGGCTGCCAAAAATTTCACCGGCACTGGTCAGGTGCTGCGAACCTTGATCTGCTCTAACAAGTTTGGAGATGCCGAAATCAAGTATTTTCACTTCTAAGTCATCATCGATAAGCTCATTGACTGATTGCGTCTGTGGAGTGGCAGAAGAACAAATAAAGATGTTGGCAGGTTTGATGTCGCGATGAACAATACCGTTGCGGTGTGCGTAGGCCAGGCCGTCAAGCATTGTCATAAAAAAACTAAGAGTCAGTTGCAACGGAAGAGGGCCGCGCTGGCAAAGAATCTCTTCTAAATTACGACCATTCAGGTAATCCATCGAATAGAAAGGCACAGTCTTTGCGTGAATGCCTAGATCGTAAACTTTGACAATGCTTGAGTGATTGAGAGAAGAAAGAATGCGAGCCTCAGCTTGAAAGCGCAACCAACTCTGTTCGTTGACTAGATTCGGGGTTAAGACTTTTAAGGCGAAAAACTTATTTAAGCCGGTGTGCTGAGCGAGATAAACTACACCCATACCGCCTTCGCCAATAATTGAAACAATTTCGAAGGCGCCACCAATTATGGTGCCAGCAGCAAAGTATGTTGGAGCGGTATCAGACGGCGCAAAATCTTCCTTGAACTTTGTGGTTAATTGTCTCTTCTGTGCAGCGCGAGAAGCCGTTTGAGTGCGAGCACTCCCACCATTGTGATCTTCACCACTGTTTAAGATTCTCTTGCCGGCCTTTTTCTTAATTATGGAGGTGACGGCGCATTGGCAGCGCAACTCTTTGAAAAGGAAAGATGTAAATGAACCAAGCCTCCGCTCAATTGGCCGAGCCTTGCCGCAGTTGGTGCAAATTCTTCTTGCCTGGTCTTTAGTATTTTTGTGGCGCTGAGTCTCCGAAGTTTGAAATATTTCTTTTTTACAATGGCAATAGTTATGTTGAAAGAAGTACGACGTAATGGAACCAGCGCGCGTGCTTGCCGTGGGTTTGCCGCAATTTTTACACGTCCCGTTGGTCAATTGAGTTCTCCATATGTCAGTTGATAGTGGCTAGTCTGAATTTGTCAAAACTGGATCGTTTTTTATGGAATGTTCGTGTTTAACTACATAGACGCATTGTTATTTTCAAGGCATCTTACCAACTTCAACTATATGGACCTCCCGACTCGCATATAAAGGCGCGAATTGGGAATAAGTTTATATGAAAGAATCTTTTCTTTGACCACTATATTTAGAGCGTCATCAAAGTTGCACAAATTATTATCCTTAAAATTGAGGTCTCAAAGTGGTGCCTCCAGCACGTCTGAGTTCGTTCCTGCGCTGTTTATACTGGTGGTGCTATTTATTCTGCCGATGCTCAATCTCATGCCAATTGCATTAGGAGCAGGCTTTACCTATCTTGTATCTCATCAAGCTGCTAGTCGAGCAGCTGGTCAATCAAGCTACGCTGAGGCGCTGCTCGAAGCCGAGAAGGAGGTTCAGGCTTTTAACGGCAGTGCCTGGTCAAAACTTCTGCAAATGAGTCCTGTCGGTGGATACATGACCAATGGTTTTGATCTGTACACTGATGAGACATTAACGAGCGGTGCCGGCACTACAACTAGCTATGGCCCCAACACACCAATGACTGTGACGCCGAACCAGCTGGCAAATATTTACGAGTACAAAGTGCGTTGCACCTATAGCATTTCACCCTTTGTCAATCTCTCAAACTTGCCGTTCATTGGTTCAGTACCTGGAATTGGCCAGCCCTACATAATGTCTATGGTCGCCCACAAAGCTGTAGAAATTCCAGAAAGTCTGTCTGGGATAAATAACGCCATTGCCTTCACTGGTGGTGTCATTCCTTTTCAGTTAGATGGCATGGCTGGAAGCAATACACCGGGGCTTTTTACCGGTCCTGGCCCAGGGTTGTGGAATCGCCCAAGCATTTATCAGACCGCTGAAGACGCCGGTCGCACAATTCTTGATTCTGACGTGCTTTTAGTTGATGCACGCAATAAAGGTTGGCAGAGCTCAAATATGGCGGTAGCCACCGGAAACCAAATTATGATCGACTATTATGCAAGCGGTATGTGGTCGAATGGTATTGATGCGGCAAGCGGCTTGCCGCGGCGCACTGATGCCGATGGTGAAGTAGGCCGGACCGCATTCATGGGTTATCCTATTGGTTCGATGATTGGTCGACTTGAGCCTCCCACTGGAGGAACACCCTCTTACCTCAAACTAGGTAAACAGGTGTGGAGTATACCTGTGGGTAACTCAACCAGCAATCTAAAAATGGCTCTTAACGAAGGTTCTGGTCCACAGTTGTTACCAACCAATGGACCGAGTATCTACGACGACAACGCCGGCTTCATGGTCGTCAGAATTCTGATCGCGCAGTAAAGAAAAATGAGCTCAATTTACACTGCAACTACGCGCAATCAGTCGGGCAACCTTACTGTGCTGACCGTGGTCTTTCTCATTGCCATCATTTTGCCGATTCTGTTTTTCGGACTTTCGTATCTAAAAATAATGGCAAGCTATCAAGGGCAGAAAAGTGCCATTGATGTGGCATCACTTTCGGTGGCGCAAGATCTGGGTACCATAGTTATTGAAGATGCCAATGTTGGCTTCATTTCATTATCGGATTTTGCCCCCAATGGTTCTGCCACACTGGCTACCGATGGCTATCCACTAACAGTACGCAGTATTAACTCTTTGCTGGCAACTACCAGGCTAGAGCTAATTCTGGCTGACAAACTAACTGATCCAATTTTAGTCAATTGTGCCAATGCTGACTATAATCGAGTAATGACGGCAAAAACCGCACTGGTGACTGCGCTGCAGGCAGCAGTTGCACCTGGTGGATCGGCCATGGACAAAGACGGTAACATCATCAGACCTTACGATAAGGCCCTGAATGCATACAATGCCGTCAACATAAAGAAAATGGTCGACGGCACAACGAACATAAAGGCTAACTCTCTCACCATTGAACTGGGATATGTGGAAGACCTAGTCACGAACATGCCGATTCCGAGACCGGCTGTTTATGCTGAACTTAGCAGCGCCGACCAGGAAGGGGGCTTCTATAAGTCAGGACGAAACATTCCGTATCAGGGTAAAGCTTTTGTTTTTGCCGCTGGAGGTAATTCAGCGGCACTTGTAGATTTTCGCAGATATAAGAGTACGATTGCGGGCTTACCTTATCAAATTCCCACAGTAGTCTGTTGCAGAGCCGAACAAGTCTATAACGAGACCGATGCCATTAGCGGAAGTCGAGTGAGATCAGTAACAGCAACTTCTTGCGCGCGCCCTGCGTGTCTTGTGGATACAAAGCCTAAAGCCGGATTATTTGGTATCAGTGGTGGTGTGCCTCTAAATATGACTCCCTATCCAGGAAATTTTTACCAGTTATTGACTCACATTGATCTATATAACTGCCCTGCTGATGCAGTGTACACACCGATAAACGATGACTATCCGATCAGCTCTACTGCACTGATTGCAGTACCAGAATTAAGCAACAGAAAGCATCCGCCATTTGGACACCTTATGCGACTGGCCTTTTTCGATTGGCTGAGAAAAGCCGGCCCTTGTATCAACGTGTCGTCTATGTTCACAGCTATGCAGGCACCAGCAGACTTCACAGCTGTTGCATCGACCACGGCGATGAGTATTGACAGAAACGGGGTCTTCACAATAGTAGCGGTGCCTTTTGATCCTCTCAGAGCCATTCCCGCCAGCCACAAACAGCTTTATGCTGTCACAGGCGGTGCCTTCCCTTCAGCCAATGGTGCCTTTGACGTCTTCTTAAAAGATCAAGTGAGGAATTTAGGCCGTGTGAATGGTGGTAAGCATGGTGGCGAACCACTAGCCAATATTCAAGCCAACAGCGCCACCACTAGTGTTTCTAATCGCTTTGATGAAAATGTCAGCGGCCTTGGAACAGCACCAAACGGACCAGGCGGCACGACCATTCGACCAAGCTATACCGCTACAGATGCCATTGCTGTTGAGCTAAAGTTTAGAGAGCGCACACTGCCTCCGCTGAATTATACTCCATAATAACATTGCACCATATACAGTGCCGCCAATCTTGATCTACTAGATCAATTCGTTGACGAAAGTAAAAAATTCTAGAGAGGCGTTAAAGACGAAAAGTGAAATTGCCAAAGGATGGCGCTGGTCGAAACCAGTGCCATCCTTTGCGGAGCAGTGCTGTGCTTACTTCACTTCGTAACGCTGGCCGTTGATGGTGACCTCGAGCAAGCCGAGCAAATTGATGTTGCGGTACCCACCTTTGGCCATGTCAAAGACAGTCATGAGAGCCTGGTCAGCCGGCTTGTACGGCTGTTTGCCCCCTTTGAGATGGTTCTTCACAGCAAAGCGTGCCTGCATGTCGCGGCGCTCGCCGTCGGCTCGCTTGGTGAAAGACACCGAAAAAATCTTTCCCTGGCCGTACTTGCGGTGAGCCTTAAGCAGCTCGATGGCCTCGCTGCGCGAAATCTTTGTGGAAGTGCTTGTGGTCAACATTATTTTTCCTTGTGAGTCATTCAAACTCGTGTTCACGTGCGCCATTGGTTGCGGGTCTCGGTGAGGAGACCCGCTTTGCTAACATTTGCCAACGGTCACTTTGCCCGTGCGATTAGTTGTCGCCAACTTCGTAGAGGAAGAGAGTGCCACCAATTAGTTTGCGATTGACAGAGGTGCTCTGGATGAACACGTCGTACTTGACGTCGCTCGAGAATCTGAGGCGCACAGCCGCACCGGTCGGGGCAAGAGGCGGCAAGCCGATGCGCTTTCTCGCTGCGTCTCCGCAGTAGAAGTCGCCGGTCAGTTTGTCGCGCAAAATCACTTCTTTGTATGATTGAACCGTTTCCGCCTTGGTGAATTGGTAGAAACCGGCGCCTTTCATGAAGCCAAGCCCTTGTTGCTGCACAAACGGTTTGATCGCCATGTCGGTGGATACGGAAAGCGTCTGAAAACGTCCGGCCGGCACCGTGTCCAGATCCGCTTCCTTAAAGCTCGCGGCGATGGGACGACCGGTCAGGGTGGCGAAGACCTGATCCATATTGCGGTTCATGCGGCCGCTCTTCTTGACGGTTGCTTCGAATGCCTCAAGTTGGGTTTGGCCAGCCTGCTTGTAGCAGATGGCGCGAACAAGATCAGGCACGGCACCGAACTGATCAAGGGTGAGGTAGACGCCGCCCGTTTTCCTGGCCAGCTCGCGGTAGAATTTCTGCGAGCCAGGTCTCACGCCGGGAAGGCAATGAACGCCGTAGACGATCACACCCATTTCGAGCAAGAGGTCCAGTTCGTTTTCCCAGTTGAGCGATTGTCCGGCGAGATTGACGAAACTCGGCCCATGAGGCACTTCGTCACCGATGATGACGAGAATCTTGATCGCTCCGGCCTTCCAGTTAAGCCTGCGCGCGTGATTGAGCACGATCTCGTAGTTGGCATGTGGGCCACCACCGTAGGTATCACCCGCGGTGTCGATGAAGTTGATCAAAGTGCGCTGGCAGCTGGTCAGCGGCTGCACTTTGATGCTATACCGTTCACTGCGATTGGCGTCGTCTCCGTGCACCATCAGACCAATCTCTATTTCGGGGATGCCGGCAAACAACTCTCCGAGCACTTCTTTTTCGTGGCGCTTGAGAGCCGCGAGAATCTGGGCGACAGAGCCCGTTGTGTCTTTCGAAAAGGCAACCTGAATAAGGGCCATATAAAACTTTTCTATTCCTTGTGCGGCGTGGAACGCCGTGGCTAGGACGCTGAGGTGTCAGCGCTCGTTTCAGGGTGAACGAAAAGGGAGTGTCTTTAAAGAGCTACTCCGTTTCGTAATTGATTTGCGCTTGGGCCGCTTAAAGGGTGGAGGAAGCTCTCTTAAGCCAGTGTATAAACATGATTGACGAACGGTGCCAGGCCCTTATGCAGCCCTGCACACGGCGCAGGCAGCAAGAGCAATCCATCGCTAATAGCTCTTGCCTCTTGAGCATCGGTTAGCTCAGCCCACTTTCCGTCCATGACCTTCTGTAGCAGCACGCCATCGCCTGTCTGGCAGTAAATCTTCCGCTCACGCAGCACCGCAGTTAGAACATCATCTTTCTCAAGGGGTAGCGTGCGAGCCAGTATGAGTGAGACTGCCAGCAGCCGCAAAAACCAGTATGGGTTTGCCGCTCGGCGGTCGATTTCAGAAATGGCGTCGAAGAAGGCAAGTGCCCTGACTCTCGCTTGAAAATCAGCGGGCAAACCTTCGAACACCTCAGTGCTCGAAACTTCGCCGTCGCGCAGTGAGCGCTGGTCGAGCAGCGGTTTAATTCTCTGCTCAATCTCTTGTAACAGCGATTTTAATTCTCGTTCTTCACTATCTTTCATAAAGTTCTTTTCTTCTCGCTTTTCAGCAATAAGCATTTACCCTTCTGACCAGAATCCAAAATCCATATCAATTCTCGAGACGCAAATCTCGAAGGCAGCGGCATTTAAGACAACTCTGGGCGTTTTTTTGGTTAATTGAATCTTTGAGGGAAAGAAGGGGATATCAATTTACTATCAACAAAATTATCACCAGCGCTTCATTTCTAAAGGCAGCGTAACTATTGATTGGCGAAATTGAGCAAAATGGTTTCGCGCAGATGAAAGTGGCAGGCCTAATCTGGTCAAAAGTGGCTCGACTTGATCGAGTTATGCATTACAGCAAGTGCTGACTTATTTCTGCACCGGCGAGTCAAGGGTCATGTCCAGGCGCTCACCTTTAGTGGCGGACAGAACGATGTTGCGGACCGAGTTGTGAATGGAACCACTGGCCTCGACTAGTCTGAGGCGTTTGAGCACATCAGCGACGTTGCCAAAGAAAATGTGATTGCTATCGCGGCACTTCATGACCAGCTCATAGAAAGCGATGGGGTTCCACTCCATCAGGCCAGTAAGGGACCGCATCGTAGCGTTGACGAGTACGCGAGCTTCCTCCGCGCCGTTAATCAGAGTAACTGTTTGCATGGTTTTTATCTCCTTCAAATTTGAAGACAACTCTATTGAATGTCGATTTTGAGATTACCAACTCTGAGCACACCACTAGTGACACCAGGACATCGATGCACTAACAAGTGGGCTAACTCAGCAGGCAGGACGAAAGGTCGCACTAAAGCAGGGCAATCGCCGAGCATTAGATGCTTTAAACCACCCGGTAGGAATGGTAGACCGATCAAGCGCGGGCACAGAGTTACTGCCAGCTCAGTCAAAGTGCTCGGCAACAACGGAAGAATTATGACATTGACTAAGTCCCTGACTCGAAGGACGACTAAGCGACGGGGCAACGCAATTTGACCAGCTCTGAGATAGGGGCAGCCAGAAATTTCAAGCACTTTGAGCTTTAAGGGCAGTTTTACCAGATTGATATTGAACATGGCCGACTCTCCCTCGATACGAATACTGGCCACTGAGGTCGGCAGCCTCTGAATTCGCAGAAGTGGGCACTGACGTATCACTATTGCAGTCAGGGTGGCCGGAAGTGCAGGCAGGTCAACAAGATCACTGCAGTAATCGAGAACCAGCTTGGTCAAGCCGCCCGGCAGTGTCGGCACTTGCATCAAGCGAGCGCAGCGATGTAGCTCTAACACTTTCAGCGCATACGGTAGTTCCGGTAAAGTGGTGAATCCATTGCTCCCAGCCTCGATGGAGAGTTCTGTCAGGTTCGGAGTGCTCATGAGATAACTTGCCAGGGCCGCGCTACTCTCAAAATTCATTTCAATTTCCTTTCGATTTGGTTAACAGCGACAAGCGAAATACGTGCAGCTCAGCGCCGCAGATAGGCAGTGACGAATGGCAGCAGCATAGAGAAGAGCAGCACAACGAAGAACGGTATCGATAGATTGCAGGCAAAAGTGGTCAGGTAAACATTTACCAGGGTCGAAACGATCTCAAATGCCAGATATTTGAGGGCGCCGCCTATCACGTTGGAGCTGAGGCTAGAGAGCACTGACCTTCCCATTGAAGAGAGCGACCAGTAGTCGACGCCAATCTGGAGAGCGGCGAATATTAGGCCGGCAACCACAGCTACGAAACTAAACGATGCAGACAATGAAAGAAGTGCGAAGGCCACTGCGTTTATAGCGAATAAGAATGTCATTTTGTTTTCCCTTCATAGCAGCCAAAGCCGGCAATGCCAACTCTGGCTGGCTCGATCGATATGCCGCTTAGGGCACAAGTTAGCCAGATCTTGAGCACCGAATATGGTGCCCAAGATCTAGACGGACCGTGAACTCCTATTAACGAATAGTTGTGCCGAAGGTCCTGAAATTCGACAATCGAAATGGGCGTCAGATTGCAACTGGCTTATTAACAGTTAAAAAGTTCTTGTTTTGGTCAAGGTGAATAAGGTGGTTGCTTCTGTGTTCCAAAATGGTTTGGTGGAGTTTTGGCTGGATAGTGATTAAAAGGTATCAGCGCCGATGCTTCGCAAGCAATACCATAAACGCACAACCATGGCATGCTGGACTCAATCAATTTAGCGCGGCAGCTGGTTGTGCTTCCTCAAACAATGTAAGTTGTGCACCGCGAAATGTTAAAGATTTTCCAGTAGAATTGCTGCCGTTACCGAATCACTAAACTTACTTATGAATAAAGATCGTGAGCGCGCTTCTGCACTTTACAGATTCTCTCGCTCAATAACCTAACTCGGCGGCAAATCGATTTACCAAATCATCGATCTTTGCCTCCGGAATATTGGCAAATGGCAGCAAATATTCTCCATCTTTAACGGTACCACCATAGAAACGCGCGGTTGGCATCAGCGGCAATCCCACTTTAGCTGCTGACTGCAAGACAAGCGCGTGATCAATTGGTGAAGCGAATTGAATTAGCTGGTGCAAGCTGGCCGAACAGTCACTGAAGGAAAGCTCGCGCATGAATCTGCATGACAGACAGTGAAGTAACCGCTGTCTACGTACTCGATATTTCTTAAATACTCGGCTGATGTGATTTTCCAAATAGCCATCTGAAAGAAGTTCAGTCAGTACATAGTGTTCCGGAATGGGAAATGCCCAATCCGACAAGAGCATAGCCCGTTGAAAAATATCAACTAAGTGCCTTGGAACAACCAAAACTCCGAGCGATGAGAGTGGAAACAAGAGCTTCCAGAAAGTATAAATATAAAATGTTTGATGGCGTGCAGAAGATTGAATCGCAGGCGGTGCCTGCACTCCATAATAAAAATCGCTGTCCCACGCATCTTCAATAATATATTCGCAACTTAGAGAGGCCCACTCTAAAAACTCGCTACGCCTTTCAGCAGACATAGTCACACCGGACGGGTCGTGGTGAGAGGGAGTGATATGACAGAACTTTACCCTGTCTGCTATGGTGCGGAGCTGGTCGACACGGATACCAAAATTGTCTACATCAACCAAATTCAGCTGCGCTCCCATTGCCTGGAGACTTTGCCTGACGCCCGCGTAGCCAGGATTTTCTACCACGCAAAGGTCGCCAGAATTAACAAGGAGCCTGATAACGCGATCAAGTGGGCCTTGAGAGCCATTAAAAATAATCACTTGCTCGGCGTTGCAATCGACCCCCCTGGTGCGCCTCAAGAAAGAAACCAGAGCCTCTCTGAGAGACAAAAGGCCAAACACTTCCTGACGGTCTTGAAACTGATCAGGCTTAAGCGTGCGGCAATATTTGAGGAGTAATTCCTTCCACTTACTGATTGGCAAAAGCTCCATCGGCGGTGCGCCAAAATTCAATTCCGGCAAATCGGCGGAGCAAGAGCGTGTAATCTCTAATGATGCTAATCCTTTTCCATATTCAGAGAGGCTAGTGAGACCGTTTGTCAATTCGTCAACAGGTTTAATCGAACCGGAGAAATCATCATTTAGTCGTTTTTCCACGAGCTGATCACGCTTGACTAACGTGCCGCTACCCGGAATGCCTTCCAAAAAGCCCTGGGCAACTAAATAGGCATAACTCTTGGCTACAGTTCGTCTCGACAAACCCACCGAATCAGCCAACTCTTGAGCTGACGGGAGAAGGTCACCCGGAGCTAGTCGACCGCTTTTAATTGCTTGCAATATGGCAGCAGATAATTGACGATAGATCGGCGTCTTACCATCATCTTCCAGTAAAATCGAAAACATTTTATAGAACTACCTGCAAATACTGCCATTATAACGACAAAGGTTTGAGACGAGATTTAGCGATAAAATTGCTGTCCGAGAATATTGAATCGCAAAAGCCGCCTAATAGGAGAAATTAGTGCAATTTGTTTTGACCTTGCCCGGGGACACAAAGGAGCCTATATACAAGCAAGTTTGCGACGCCCTGCGCCAGGCCATTGAAGAAGGCCGCTTACGTGCGGGCGAAAGGTTGCCTTCTACCCGCGAGTTAGCGGCTTCAGCGAAGGTGTCTCGCTTCACGGCCATCCGCAGTTATGAGATTTTGACCGCACAAGGTCTTATTCAGACCATTGTAGGTAGCGGAACTTTCGTCACTGAAAAATCGCTTGAATCTGAGCACGCAGTCATGCGACAGCAAGAGCCGACAGAGGCATTGGTGGCACCAAACTTTTCATTGTTCGGCCGGCGAATGGCTCAACCAGAATTAATTGAGGCGGCCGATGCTGAGCTTTTTCAAGAGCTTAATTACGGTGCTCCCAGTATTGAGCAAATACCGCTCAGGCAGTGGCGGGAAGTATTAAACAAGTGCGCTCGTTTTCAAGACAAAACTCTTTTTCAGTACGTCAGCGATCCCATGGGCTACATGCACCTGCGCGAGGCAATTTGCGCCTATCTAGCTCGCTCTCGATCAATAAACTGCAGTTCAACCAGGCTTGTGCTTTTCTCAGGCGCCCAGAGCGCGTTAGACATCATCTGTCGCCTGCTGTTAGAACCAGGTGATACTGTGGCTGTAGAAAATCCGGGATTTCCCGGCGCTCGCAGAATCTTCAAGGCCCATGGCGCCAAAATTATCACCATTCCTGTGGATGAAAGCGGCCTGGTGGTGGAAGAATTATACAAACTGAACGAGCCTATTAAGCTAATCTATGTCACTCCTTCGCATCAAGATCCTATGGGAGTGATGATGTCTATAGCGCGTCGACAAGAGTTGCTAAAGTGGGCGCAGCAGACCGGTGCCTTTATTTTGGAAGACGATCACGACAGTGAGTATCACTATGGTGAGAAACCGCTGGTAGCGCTGCAGGGGCTAGACAAAGCAGATTGTGTCATTTACCTGGCAAGCTTTTGGAAAATACTTTTTCCCGTGGTGCGCATGGCCTTCATGGTGCTGCCAAAAAGATTGCAAGCACCAGTGCATCAAGCCAAATCTTATTTCGAACGAGATTTTCCATTACTTGAACAGATTGCCCTGACTGAATTTATTAATGCCGGCACACTGGAGCGTCAAATAAAGCGCACAAAGAGCGTTTACGCCAAAAGGCGGGCCGCTCTCGCTCTGGCGCTGGCAAAACGCTTCAAAGACCGCGTCACCATATATGGTATCAGCGCCGGCATGCATATGATTTTGCATTTTAATAATATTCTTGAAACGAACAAAATTTTGCAGTGCGCTAAAGAAGCCGAGGTGCCTCTGGTCAGTACATCTAAGCATTATGTTGACAATGAAAGAGCCTACGAATTTTTAATCGGTTTTGCCCATCACAGCGAAGAAGAATTGGCAGCCTGCATTGACCACTTCGCAGACTTACTTATAGCCCATGGTGCCAGTTGATAGACTTGAGAATGCGGTTAAAGACCGGCTTATTTTTTTGAAAATTATCTTGGTCGCCAGACAGCATGTAGATTTCTTCAATGCCTTGGGCACGAGAGTCTTGAGCGGCAAAAATACCAGTATATGAACTTTGCATCGGCTTGCCAGCAAGATCAGTCTTCAATGATCCATCACCGTTGGTTTGCACATAATGTCCATCTACGGCCAGAACAATCTTGCCGTTAAGATTTTTCAGCTCCATTTTTTCAAGGTGAAAGATTGGCGCCCGGGGATCTGGATGTTTGTATAAATTAGAAAGCTGATTATCGCCCACCAGATTGGTACCAAGAACGGCTGTCAGAGCCGAAACCACCTTACGCTCAAATTCTCCTGCTTTCGTACCTTCGTTAAAAACTGTCTGAGATTCATTATTGTTCAAACCACGAGCTAGCAATGTCTTAAATGTTTCACTAGCAGCAGACTCAGGTAAATCACGATGTCTGCTTACACTAATCAAAGTAGAATCTGAAAGTGAAGGCCGCAAAGTGAGCTGCGGAGTAGCACTATGCTCTCCTTCCTGCCGCCGGAGCCAATTATTGGGCACGCTTATTTCAGCTGCTATAGATGAAGCGGGCAACTCTAAAATCGTATAGCGCTCGGTCTTCGATTTGGCACCACCAGGTCGTTCCATATGAAGGCTCTGGAAAATATCTCCCATAACCAGGCTGTCTTTTCCTGATAGCTCGCCCACTGAGTCAGTACGTTCTTTGCTCATATTGTTGTGTTCTTATGCAAATCGCCGATAGCCACCCACTGATCGTTTTTACTTCCCCATTGATTTGAGACTCTTACCCGACCCGTACTTTCGTCAAATTCTCTAATAGAAACGACATGATAACCTGACGGGCCGCCCGGCAGGCCACTGCCGAATGGTTTCTCATTGGCATTGACTGCGAGCACCGCCGGAAGCCTATGCTGATTCTTCATCTCAATCAACCGGTCACGCAGATCGTGAACTGATTCATATTTGACCACACCGTCGCCATGCTCTTTATTTGTAATGTAAAAATTGGCATCTCCGCTTATTCTCTTGCCAGTGGCATAAATCTCGCTATCAATTAAGGTAGGCGACGAAATTGGTACGTCTCGATATTTTTTTTCTGGGGGTGAATTGCTGAAATCGACGTAACTTTCGCGCTCCATCAACGGTTTACCATCGCCGCCCACTAATCTCTCGCCAGTATCACCTGGTCTGTTCGGATCTGGATTCTGTTGCCGATAATACGAGGCTGGTATGCGACGCTGTGTACCATCATTCACCATAACCAGATTAAGTATCTGCACGGCATAACTGCGGTCGCCGTCTCTGGGTGGATTGTTTCTTTCTTCAGCTCGCGGAATCAAACTGCCCGGGTCTAATGTGATTACCTTGCCATCAGGCGCAGTCCAAGCGCCCTTGATGGCTGTGGTGGCAATGATTTCTGCCATTTTTGCCGGATTGCGACTGAAGCCACGCTCAGCCAGAGTAGTGACGTTACAAGTGCTGTGCTGACCCTGATCAACCATGTCATCGTGATTAAGGTGGTGAGCAATATTTTCGGCTAGTAAAACTCTTTCGGACTTACTTACTTTTGCGTCACTTGCTGAAAGGAGACGACCCATTTGCTCATACGTCTTTGCCACTTCTTCAGGTGAGATGTGCTCTTTTTTCGCTCGCTCTTCAAACTTATTCAAGTTCTCTTTAAAAAGTGCCCGATCTTTTTCGGGTATTTCGCGATCGGCAATTCGGTCTAACTCCTGGCGACTTTTTGCCACTGCCGAATGATCGCGTTTTGTATCAAAATTGTCTTTCTCTGTCGGTCCCCAGTGGTGTTCAGAACCGTCCGGTTGCCGAACATACCCTGAATGATCATGTCGTTCAACCTTTATGCCGTTATTAGGCCACTTGGTTGTTTTATCACCAAGGGCATCCACAGTGGTGGTGATACCAGTTTTAGCATCATATTTTTCTTCGTAGTTATCCTCAGGCCGTTTTCCCCAATGATGTTTGGAATAACCACCCAGCAAATCGGGCTTTTGCAAATAGCCCTTACCTGTGAGCGGATTTGAGTGCTTGCTGGTGCCGTCAGGATAGGTGGTAATTTGATCCAGATTTTTTTCGTAGCGCACCACCGTACCATCAGGATCTGTTTTTACGACAGCGACATCGCGCCGCAGTTCATAACGACTGCCCTTTTTATCAAAAAGATTGATTTCACTGCCGACCTTTCCACTTAAGTGAAAACGATCATTGTTGACGCCAAAACTACCATCAGTACTTTTACTGTGCGAAACGCCCCAACTATCCTTCCAGTGTTTACTACCGGAAGGTGTGACAGTGTAGTTATCGTCAGCTTTCGGACCCCAGGCTGTAACCCAGCCGTCTGCATGTTTAGAATAACCCCGACCATCTTTGAACTGGTGCAGTTCACTGCCATCGCGCCAACTAGTGACTACGCTTCCATCAGGCTTATGATCGACCTTGGCGCCATCGCGGGAGCGAGTCCAATTGTCTTCAGCCTTTGGGCCCCAGTGTTTTTCTTCACCAGTGGGCTCGCGAGTAAAGCCAGTGCCGTCTTTAAATTCTGCCCGCTCCGACCCGTTAGGATAAACACTGTGTTTGCAATTTTCGGATGCATTAGGCCCCCACGAATCTTTAGTAACAGTGCCGTCCGGTTGAGACTTCTGCACAAAGCCATGTTTGCTCTGCGTATTTTCTACGCGGACAGTACCATTGCCCAGATACTTATAACTTTCGTTGGTGTCGTCTGGGTTAATGAACGAGAAGGTGCCGTCTTTGTGCACAGTGGGCAGAACAATCTTGTCTCCAGGTCTTGGAGTGCCGTTCAGAAGCGTGACCAACTCGGTGTATGCCTTTAGAGCTTCAGGGCTAGCCTCTCTGCCCAGTTCTCGTCGAGCAATGCTGTCTGATGTATCGCCAGCTTTGACGGTGTATTCGCGCTGAGCAATCTCACGGTTACCCTGCCTGTCTCCTGCAGGCTCCGGTCGTTCTCCACGAGGCACGAAAGCGGGCTCTAGTGGCCCACCCGCAGGAGGATTATAAAGGGCCTCGAGCTCAGCAACCGAGCCAAAGCCGTTAAATTGGTCTATCTCGGTGCTGCGACCATTAGCCCTAGCCCCTGGTGAAGAAATGGCAACCAAACTGAGCTGCTCAGATGACTGCTTCGCGTCACCTTGGTGACCGATAGACGCTTCGCTGGCCTCAATTTTCTCGCCGCTACTCTTTGCCAATTGGTCCTCTAGATTGCACCTATGCACAGCAAACGACTACCTTAAATTTACCCGTAAGCAATCCTTCTCAACCCTATCAGGAGCTGATTTTTGAGGATTTAACTAGCCCGGGATCATAGCGTGGCCACAACTGGTAGACACAAAAAAGATGAAACTGGCTAGAAGTCCATACAAAAAAGAAGAACGATCTGACGCGGCTGGAAGTTGCGCGTTTAAACCAGGCTAAAGTGGTCCGAATTCTTGAGCTGATAAGAGTTTAAAATGACAGGGGTAACGGAGGAGCGTTCGACTCAATGCCTGAAGACATTTGCAAAAGCTGCCACAAACCGCCAGCATTGAACAATGCAGGCTCAATTACTGCTTACTTTTTCCAGCAAAATTATTGTCAATGCAAAGATAATAACTCCAGGCCTACGATCACACCGGCAAAAGTACGACCAGCTGCTAACAACAGTGAGAGAAAACTGATCTGTACAAATTGCGGCAAGGCCAGACCGTTCCAGGGTAAAGTCGGCTCTTTCACCAGTTTTCTCTTTAAAGAATTGCGTTGCCAGTGCCCGCCGTCATTATTTGCTAATGCACCCCGAAGGTCTCAAAAAAGTACAGACACGCGTACTCGAGTGGCGCAACGTCAACGATTTAGCGACAGCTTAAAGCAACAAACCGACGCCACCGGCACATCCAGATCGCAGCCAATCTTTCCTCCTGACACTATCATTGGCGGCACGTTTAAAATCCATTCTTTGGTGGGCGTAGGCGGCATGGGCATTGTCTACCTGGCTGAGCATACTGCGTTGCATCGCCCTTTTGCCTTAAAAGTACTTGCCCCTGAGTTGGTGAATGAGCAAAACTGGTTGCGCTTTCAAGCAGAAGCGAAAACAATGGCTGCCCTCAATCATCCGACTTTTGTCAAAGTTTACGATCTGGGAATTCACAATCAGCTTGTGCCCTTCTATTCAATGGATTTTCTCACCGGCTTCAGCTTAGAAGAAATTCTAGCAGCAGACGGCCCGCTGCCATTAGAGCAAGCCTTAGACATTTTTCTCGAGGTGCTGGACGGTCTGGCATATGCCCATAGAAATGGAATTGTTCATCGCGACATCAAACCTGCCAATATCATGATTTGCACCATCAATGGTGCACGTGCCGTTAAAGTTTTGGACTTCGGTATTGCAAAATTAATTGGCCGTGATGCCATCAAAGTACAGCGCCTAACCAGTATCGGTGAAGTTTTTGGCAGCCCATATTATATGAGCCCAGAACAATGCGTGGGTGAGCCGGTAGACAACCGATCAGACATTTATTCGGTGGGCTGCTCACTATTTGAGACGCTGACCACATTTGTACCATTTGACGGCAAAAGTTCCATCGACATTGCCATGCAACACCAGGAAGACGAACCACCACTATTAGCGGATGTGCTGCCTGACCAAGCCTTTCCAGCGTCGCTCGACCTGGTGATTGGTAAATGTCTGGAGAAATTGCCGGACGATCGCTATCAGTCGGCAAAAGAACTCGCTGTCGATCTTAATCGCATAAAAGAGGGCAAAAATTTGCTCGCTTATTCTCCTGCATTTGCAGCAAAGCGCAACACAAACCTGGCAAACGCTGGAAAACAAGAAGAGCAAGAATACAAATTTACTGCCAATATTGGCAAGGTGGCATTGTTAGCAGCTTGTGTCGCCATTGCAGCAGGCACTAAATGGGGAACTCAGCAAACCCTCAAATGGGACCCGAATAAATTTACAGATAAGCCACTGCCTTCATCAACAATAGCAGATACGATTTCTATGGGGAAATTGATGGCGAATGAGCAGTTTATCAACACGGCCTTAACGCAGGGTCCTGATTCCACCACACTTCCAGACATGGGGGTCAATGATACTGCTAAATATTCGACGATTAAAAAGGTCGGCAATGTGTCTCTTCGCTGTTTCAACTTTCCCAAAGGCGTTTCGATCGGCACAATCTTTCGCAGTGGTAAAAGCGGCCCCTCGGAGAATGCTCGAGGAGAACTGAAATTCCCTGCAGAATGGACATTCTTTTTTCGACCGAGGTCGATTGTAAGCCAGTATCCGCAGTATCTCAAACGATTCAGGGCAGGAGAAGTTGTGGAACTACAACTTTATCCGCCTAACGACTATGACAAAATTCTAGATGCCGGGTCCAATATTCCTGCACTGGAATACCTCAGTATTCGCGATGGTGCCAACTTCACTCCAAACTCTGCTGCGGCTCTAAGCAAATATAAAAATCTGCGTACTTTTAACGCCACCGCCAGCAATATCAGTGGCACCACTCTGGCTAAAGCAAATTGCTGGCAGCAGATTGAAAAAATATACTGGAATAGAGCAATCAAACCCACGGCGATGTTGCAAAAGTTGCAGTCGTGCCCAAAGTTGACGGTGCTCGGCATCAGGGAGGCCAATTTGACCCATCGCGATTTCCAGTTGATCGGCAAAATATCTAGTTTAAGACTGCTCGAGCTGGCTCAAAACCATATGACTGCCGATGATATAAAGGCCCTCAATGGACTAAAGAACCTTACTTACCTAAATCTGGAAGATTGCGGCCTGACTGAAGCTGCTGTACCGGCCTTAAAAATATTGCCTTCACTGCGCGAGTTGCAAATCTCCAGTGATTCGTCAAAACCCTTGCCCACGCGAGTTCTTTTGACGCTAAAAAAAGAATTGACACACATTCACGTGCACTAAGGGCAAAAACAGGGCATCGGCACAAAGCTATTTCATCGCTCTTCCCAGCAAGGTGCCCAGTCCGCCTGGCATTACAGCCGGCATAACATTCCCTATGATCATAGATCTTCTGATCTCTCTTTTGATGTTATCTGCATCGGTCACTACCAAATGGCCACTGTTATCAGATTTCAAATTAACAGTTACTTCTGATGGCGCTCCCATCACGTGTGCCAAAACCGACTTTTGAGAAAGCTGAGCCTGATAACGCATGCCATCTGGGCCCCGTTGCATGGTTACACCTTTAACTTCACCATCAAAATCGTAGCCCATGGGCCCTTCAAATTTCAAATCTACTCCCTTCAAATTAGCCAGCTTCTGTGCACCGTCTTTCGTACTTAGATCAAACGAAACCTGCCTCATTTCAATGCGGGAGAGTTCAACGAGACCGGCACTGCCAGGCACTTTTTCTCCGATTTTTATTGAGGTAGGGCTGTTGAATACTACTTCAAAGTGGTTGCCTCGCTTTTCGATAGACTGGACGTTTTTAATCAATGCGGCAGTCTCAGGATCAAGACAGCCACCGGCAATAATAGTGGCCACATCGCCGAGTTTCATTGTTTCAACTTTGCCGTCTGGCAGCTTGCTGGCGAGGCTGAGTAGTTTATCCATGTTATTGGCGGTGAGCTCTCTGGCTTGATTACCGCAAACACCTTGAAGAATTTTTTCAACCTGCAGGTCTTGAGTAAAATCAATTACTCGTTTGATATTCTCATTCACGGTAGGGCCCATTTTTGTAGCCAGTTCGGCAACACCGCTCTTTAGTAAATCTATGGCTTGCTGACTGAAATTTTCATTTGGTAGAAAAGAAGATTTAGATTGAAGATTTTCAGTAGACTGATCGGCATATTTAGACATGGTGCAAACTCCGGTCTGTGGGGGAACTCGGTCATCATCCCTCAGCGGCGTTTGGCATAACATCAGTAAATGCGCTTAGTTAGGTGCGTAATAACGCACTTAAATTTCGAGCGCGGCCTGACTGTATTCTTTGTCTATCCAGGCCAGCATTTCGGCGTTAGGTTCTACCAGGTCTTCGCCCAGAAGCAGGCCGCGCATTAGCGCACTGCATACCACTCTGGTGCGCGGGTTGAGAATTTCTAAACCGGCCGACTCCTTCATATAATCTAGTTCGCCTTTAAGAAGGCGGTCAAGCAGGGCAGAAACTCTCTTCTGCACGCCACGTACACTGATGTGCCGGCGGGCGGCGATGGCTCTATCGGTAAGGCCGACGGCGATATCCAGCAGTGTTTCGTACTCTACATCTGTAAGAGAGTCATCTTTGCAAGAAAGATTCTTTTTTACTTGCCGTACCACAGGGTCAATGTATGAGTTTTCTCTGATCAGCACAGTCTCAACTGCATAGGCGAGATTGCTTTCATTTTCGCTTTTAAGAACATAACCGTGGATAGCTTCATCAGGCAAAATCTTACTAATCGAGCGCACATAACTTTCTTTGTGAAACTGCGACCAAAAAATAATCTTCTGCCCGGCTTGCACTTTCCAAATCTGCTCCGCGACTTTGACGCCGCTCATATCAGGCATAGATATATCTAAAATAATCAAGTCTGGCTTGAGACTAAGCGCTTGTTCCAGGCCCTCATGGCCAGAGCCGGCTTCAGTGATCTCAGTGGCCGCACCGAGGGCTGCCAGAACTACAGCTCTGGAGTGCTGCCGCAGTGCTGGAATGTCGTCTATTAGCAAGACTCGAGACAACTATTGCTCCTTAAGTGTCAGCTTTTCGCTCAAGCACGCCAACTGCTAACATACAACCTGGTGTCTACAAAGATAGGGAAATGCAGTTAAACCTGAAAGAACAATGCAGTCAATCTGCGCAAATGAAAAAAGTGAACGTAGCGCTAATTGCATGTGCTGCAATCACTCCAGCGCTTTTTTCGCTTGTGGAGACAGTATTCTACACTAAAAAAATCGCATTAGTCATTGCCTTACCGGCAATGTGCTTATCACTTTTGCTTTCGCTTATCATCTACTACATTTTTAGCAAGGCAAGCAGCAAAGCAATGCCGCAACTGTTGCTGAAAAGTAGTCTTTTCGTTTTTGTGACACTCTATCTGATTGAGAAGTTTCTCTCTTTTCATGCGCCTTTAATCGGTAGCATCGCCGCCCTTTTAATGGGCTCTGGAGCAGCGTGGTTAGACCGCTGGCACAAACAAATGCTCGATACTCAAATGACATATTTGAGCTTACAGCAGGCGGGCGAAGCAGACCAGCTGCAAGCCAGCCTGGAATTGGTACGGCAAGATGAGATAGATAGACGGATGCTGGCGGCTGACCTGCATGACCAGGTTTTAAATGACCTCAAGACTTTACGCTCGCAATTGAGTGGGCAAAAAAACATTCTTTCAGGAGACTCTTATGAAGCGCTAGATGCAATGGTCACGAAATCAGTAGCAGGCGTGCGCGAAGTTATGGATAATCTTTCGCCTGTAGACATTGAGCACCTGGGTCTGGGTGAAGCGCTGAGAACACTGGTGGATCAAACCGCCGAACGGCAAAAACTAAAAACCAATTTCGATTGCGAAACTTTTGAGGCCGAGCACTTTGGTTTACATAAAATAGAAGCGACCCTAATTTACAGGCTAGTGCAAGAGACGCTCAATAACATTGTCAAACACGCCCAGGCAAATAGCATTGCATTACAAATCAAGACTGAAGACGAGAAACTGATTTTTAGAATTGCCGATGACGGAGTGGGAATAGATCCCCTAAAATTTCAGCATCAGTCGCGCGGCCTTCGCTACATGCGTCAACGTGCGACTCTAGCCGGGGCCACTCTGGCCTGGCGGCCTCGTCGCACCGGTAGCGGTACCGTTGTAGAAATAAGCGTTGACCGATCAACCAAACCGTAACCATTTCAAAACCAAGTTTTAGTACGTTATTGCGCACGAAGGTGGGCGGACTTCCTGATGGATGCGAAATCTGTCAGCCGCCATGATTGCATGGCCTACCTGTTTAAGAGGGTCAAGCAGGTCAAGCACGAGCGCTGAAAGCATAAAACTGGAGCAAAAGCTATGGAACAGTCATATGAGATCGGTCAAGAGCAAGTATCTCCGCCAGCTGATTCGTCTACAAAAATGATTCAAGATTTGCCAGAAATATCGGGCAAGAATGCTGCTGCTAGAAACAAGGTTTTAGGCGTTGCTGATACAAACAAAACTGTGCCGGCGCATTTAGATTTTGCTGCTCCAATCGAGTCATCTCAACCGGACAAAAACTCACACTTAAACGCTGTCGGCAAAGAACAGTCTGCATACAGAGATTGGTATCAGTCGCTCAATCAAGGCAAAGTGGACGAGGCCACGCGGTTGGCTCTGGCCTACGAATATTTGCGCCTGAATATTGGCAACAAGGCTCCGGACGTTGCTGAACGGGTCAGAGCTGTTTCGCAGTGGGTGGAGGCCGAACACAAAAGACCTTATGTGGAAATCAATCTGAACAAGCACGTGAGCAAAAACAAGGCCCCTGCTAACGAAGAAATTGGGCAACTGGTTGCTGATAGTTTGGGCTTTAGCAAAGGCGAACGAGCAGTTTATGCCAGCCTTAAGGGCTGCGAAGCTACCGGCAAAGCATTCTTTCAACAAGCTTCCGACAAAGAGGAAGGCAACACCTGGCTCGATTTAGCCAAAAAAGATTCGCTTGGCCGCGTGCGCATAAGTGAATTGCAGCCCGGAGCGATCAAAGACATGCGCGATTGGTTAAGAGACTACCGCATGCGCAATGCTCCTCCCAACGGCATCGACTGTTATGACTGGGACAAACAAAGAACGGTCATGGAAGCTATTTTTGCCCATACTTACAATCCCGCCGCCACTTTAGCGGGCTCAGCAATGCAAAGTGTGGCAGATATTGTGCAAGGCGCTGGATTACAACTGCACATATTTACAGACCGCACTTTTTTGGACAATTTGGCCGACTATATGCGCAAAGAAGGGCGTTCTTTGCCGATGTATTCACTATACAAAAAGTCTGAATTGGACGACGCCATGGTTGGATTGATCAACATCTACGCCACCGCTGGTGGAGCCGCTGCACCATTTATGGCCGGCGGAGCCATTGCTCGAGGTGTTTCGCTCACACCGCGAGCGGCAGGATTAATGGGCCACTTAATTGGTATTAGCAGTACCACCGGTGCCGCTTACGATGCCGCCCTGGAAATTCAAGCAGCCGGCCAAGCAAAAAGAGAAGGCATTACCCGTGAAGTCGAGCTGCTCCGCCGTATAGACGAAATTAAAAAAGGCGAAAGAATCGGCTCTAACGACCGTTCCGAAATGGAAACAAAAGCTTTAGTAACTGCCGCATTCGCGCTTCCTGTGGGGGCAATCCAAGGAAAGTTTTTAAATGGACTTTACAGCCATATCAATGCCGGAACTTCATTTAGTCAGTTGCCCAAAGACCTGCTCAGGAATATCGCTGTTGATATGGCCAAGGGTGGTTATATTTCTGCTACACAACTGGCTGGCCTGCAAACAAGCCTGGTTATATCTGGTGTTCAAAACGGCGAAGAGGCACTGAAAAACACTGTTACTTATATGCCGGAAGCCGCCATCACAGGAGCGATAGTCGGCGGCTCGCTTCGAGCACTAGATATTGCAGATGGTCTAAAGAAAGCAACTCTGACAGCCGACGTGCAACCAGAAATTCGTACTCCCCAGATTCAAGAACACGCAAGACCGGTCGCGCCCATAGAGTACAACCAGCAAATACGACAACAGCAGCAGGCAGAAAGTGTTCGTCTTGGTTATCAAAAGGTCGCCGGAGATAGAGACGTTGCTGTCTATAAAAATGGAGGTGCAATGCAATACTTGGTCGGCGATCAAAGCATAAATCTACTCGACGCCGGCGGTTGGTGGTACGGAAAAACACCAGGATCAGGAAACACTGGCGAATTAAAAATTCATATTCAAACCAACAGTGCAGCAGATTTAGCAAGACTCCACAAAGTGTTGATACCCGCCCTCAAAAACGATCCGATCTTACGGGAGCATGTCCACGCATGGAAAACTATGAGCCCAGCTGACGCCTATCCTGGAGGAAATCCGCCTGACGGCGTGCGGCAAAATTCGAAAGCATTCACCATCTATGCACCAACCCCAAGACAAGCCGCCATAATTCATGGTCGCATCGACCAAATTTTGATGGAGAAAGGACTTGCCGTTAATACACCGCTTGCCCGAGATACAGTGGATAGGCCTTCCGGACAATCGAACCGAGTAGCATTCTCCGCCGACCACGTGCCTATGACAAAGATTGGCAGCGCGTATGCGGCACTAATAGATGATGCAGTAATTAACAGAATCAAGGAAAAATATAATTATCCAGCCAATCAGCCTTTTGACCACGCTTGGCTGCGATACGTGGAACAACTTAGCGGCATTCAACCAAATCTTCTGCACTATGATTCTCAAGGCCGCCTGGCGATGCGTCTTAGCCCTGGAGGCAGCATTGCTAACAATCGAATCTATCTCGATGAGGCCGAAGCCAAAAGCGCATGGGGTAATCAGACCGACCGCTTTGCATACTACTCACTGTACAGAATGGTGCAAGTAGAACCGACAGCTCTTACTTTTAACACTAACAGGGGCCAACACTAATGATTTATGTCAGTCGACCCGGTGTGCAATTCAACAAGCCCACAAAGTTTATATCAAACTTTTTGGATTCAAAGTTAGCAGCTCACGAAGAACCAGAGCTCAACATAGACAACTCAATATTACAGCACGATTGTCTGTACATTTCAGTCAGTGGCCGTGATGTAGAGAATACTCTCCTTTTGGTCGATGCGATTGTAGAACAAGAAGAAGACGAAGCAGAAAAAATCTTCTTAGTCTGTCGCCTGTCTGGTGCAATTTTCGAAGACGCCAAATACCGAGAATATATGACTCTAAAGATGCAGTCGAACCATTCAGCATCTGTTGCCGCCGAGTCAGAAAGGCTACCAATCGAGCAGTTACTCAATGCCGGCCCAGGCGATAGCAACAACTGGCTCGACTTCGTGCAGACAAGACTGACGCCGAGCGGTTAATTTCCGATTGCCACTATATATGATGCCCTAGCAGCAGTTTTGAAAAACTGAACAGTACGTTATTGCGCACAAATAGCGCGGTAATGCCGATGGAATGGAGCTGTCATATAACCGATTATGTTTCTGTCAGCAAGTAAATTACGTAAGAGGTAAACGATATGGCAGACGTCAGAAGCAATCGAGTTGAACAGCCTGATTCACCATCGCAAAATCAGGCTGCATCGGCATTGCACGAACAGATGAACCAGTGGCGCGACGAAGCTGCCGAACAAGATCAGCTGGCAAAACTAACCAAGAAAGGTGAAAATGGCAGATTGACAGGCGAGGAAAGGGTGCAATTTGCAGCGCTCAACTCATTTCCTGGAAATAAAGAAGCACAATCTTTAGTAATCGCTGAACAGACCAATAAATTAACTACAGAGCAGAGTTACGAACTCAACGCCTGGCGCCGATTCGGCGCTCTACAGCAAACTCGCGAACGAGAACTATGTGTCAAAGGGTACAAGCACGAGCTGACTAAAGAAGAAGAGGGCGAATTTTTAGCCAGAACAAGCTTTCCAGGCAACAAGCGAGCCATCGAACTTTTCGTAAAGCAAAACAGCGGCAAAACTATGTCTGAAAAAGAGCAACAAGAGCTAACTGAATTACTAAGATCAAAAGCGCCAACTCCTCCTTCAGCTCCGCCTACGCCCTTGGAGCGAAGAGATAACCAGCCTCCTCCCGCTATCAATCAAACACTAGAATTCACAAATCCATATCCGTATCCGACTAAGCCAGACTCCAGACTTACCGAAGTCGAACAAAGGCAAGCAGACACGGCGCTATTGGGCTTAACCTTAATGAAAGAAAACCAGACCATGTTTGGAGCAGACTCTGGACCATTGACTCCTGAAACTAATTCTTCCAGAGCCTTGCCTATAGAAGGCCAGCCCGTTGCAGGAGCAGCAGCTGGCCTGGCACAAGGCCAGCCCGATTACACTGTCAGGCTATTAGAAATCTATCCCAATGATCCAGTGATAGTGCGTCTGTTTAATCAATATTTGTTGGGCAAGATCGTGAAGGATTCCAGCGATTACATCACCTTGATGAACGAGCTCCAAAGATATGCAGGTCGTAGATGACATTGGTGAAGGAAGGTTGTATGTGTTTCAACCATCAACAACCAGTTAGAAAAATTCGAAGCAGCCAGTCGATATCTACAACATAAAAGAAAATAGTTGGATTTAAATGTTCTGTCTTCAATCATATTCAATATGAATACGAGGTAAGTGCAAATGCTAGACATGATCCAAGTAGCAGCCGGAATATTGATGGTGACCTTAGCAGTTTTGAGATGGACCTTCGCTAATCAATCGGGCGGAGATATGACTCGATATGATGAACGCGAATCTAATTTTGATTTCAATTTGACACACATTTTTTTAGTAATTGTTGCAATTGGTGGCGCTATTTGGCTGATTTCAGGCGGCCTCAGCAGACCTATCTGAGTGACCCCCAAATAAATCCCAGACCACTTTGTCTGCCCTTGACCAAGGCCACTGTAAGCCACGCCAGCCCAGTTGCAAGCTCAAGCATTTGATTTTTTGTATCTCCGTTCACAAAAGCTACTTTTGCCTGGGCGCTCCTGCTAAGTAAAGGCATATCCCCTTTTCTACAGCCAGAGAATTTTACCCAAGCAATCCGCCACAGATGTTTATTCCGTGCATTTCATTAGCCTTCCCGACCGGGAAGAAATGATCACCCGATGGATAAGAAGCTGTCTATCAGCCGTTCTTATAGCTCCAGCGATGAAATTCGCTAGAAGGAAAAAATCATGATCTCTCCCTCAACTGTCGATTCGACAGCACTGGCTCTGCAACTGTTGAAACTGGAGTTGACCGCAAAACCTGGCGAAACCATATTGATTTCACCCCTCTCCATATCGTGCGTATTGGGCATGTGCGCCAATGGAGCCGGCGGTCAAACGCTAGTCGGTATCACTGATGTTCTCGGCGTCAAGCAAGACAACGAATCGCTAAACAAAGGCTACTCGAGTCTGCTTGCTCTCTTAAAACGCGCCGACATCGGCGCCACCGTGAACATTGCCAATGGCATTTTTGCCAAACTGGGTGTAGTTTTCGATCAAAAATTCATCAAGGTCAACGATGAGTTTTTCAACGCCGAACTGTCGACTTTAGATTTTGCGGATGAAGCGACAATTGCCACCATTAATAGTTTTGTCTCTCGCGCCACCAACGACAAAATCACTGAGTTACTCAAGGATCCCATCGCCGCCGACACGGTGCTGTTCATCGTTAACTGCCTCTACTTCAAAGGGGAGTGGACACAGAAGTTCGACAAGGAATTGACCAAGCAATTGCCATTCGCCGCAGCTAGCGGTACCAAGGACGTGGCAATGATGTACCGCACGGCCAGAATGGTGCACGGTCAGGATTACGAAAACAATGCCTGGCAAGCAATCAGTTTGCCTTTCGGGAAGGCTGAAGAAGTGCGTTTCATTGCCTTTCTGCCCGGCGAAAACACAACTCTCGAGCAAATGCTGGCGGGCCTTGACGTAAACACGATTCGCCAGTTTACAGCCTCGAGCTACGAGACTCAGGGCGAACTCTGGTTACCGCGACTGACGCTGGTATACGACAATAAGCTTCAAGACAGCCTGGCTGCAATGGGAATGGCCGACGCTTTCAGCGAGGGGGTGGCAGACTTCAGTGGTATCTGTCCCGCTCTGCCGGCGATCTTCATCAAGGACATTGTGCACAAAACAAAGTTCACCGTGGATGAATTAGGTGCTGAAGGTGTCGCCGTGACCGTTGCGAAGTTTACCAGGGAATGCGCCGAGAGCCCATACGCCATGCGGTGCGACAAGCCTTTCGCATTCTTTGTCACTCATGCCAGTTCCGGCGCCGTGATCTTTGCCGGAGCCGTAAACGATCCATGCAAATCAATTAGCTAGGTTGCTCTTTCACGACAACCAGGCAGACGTTTAACATCCGCAGGGTTGGCACCATTTACAGTGCCAACCCTGCGGGAAACCATTCATATTTTTTTGGTTTTGCAAATACGAGTTCGTATAGTATCACGGGTAGTCTATCACCAGGAGCCGTTTTCGCCCAATCAAGAACTTCCACTTCACCAAGCAACCACTTTGCGATGACTTTAATCAACCAGTTAGAGCTTCGTCACTCTTTAAGGCCTACCCGTGCGGCTTTCCAGAATTCTTAATTCGCAATATACTTTTGTTCTTTTATCTATTTTTGCTCCTATCTTTGTCTAGGTATTCGTTGCTCTGTGTACAGTTAAATAATCGCTCCCCCGCGCAATTCAGAGAAATCCGCTAGGCCATGACTAAAGACCCACTCAACGAAGACTTCAATTGTCTTCCTCTAACAGATGCAGAATTTGCTGAGCATGCTCGCCACAACGAGTCTAAGCTCGGCTTGCATCAAGATTGGATTGCTGAATATGCGTCACAAGTGTGGAATGCTTCTTCCACTGCAACGGAGAGCACCAGTTCAGTCACACCGAGGCTTGACGTTGTTAGCGCAGTGCCACCAATGCTAGCGCGGATAGCTGGAGAAAGCAGCCAAATAATTGATTCGGAATCTTTCCAAAATGTTGTCCAACAAGTGAAGGGTGCTACCGACAGAACTCTCGGACC
>CASBPX010000220.1 GCA_949127735.1 Candidatus Obscuribacterales bacterium
CTCAATAACATTCTGGAAAAAGACCCGGCAGCGCGCAGCTGGCTTGAGGTTGTGCTTTGCTATCCCGGTTTCCACGCGCTCTTTTTTCATAAAATAGCCCATTCTTTATGGCAGGCAGGCTTGCGTACACCTAGCCGTTTTATCTCCCACCTGGGTCGCGTTTTTACTGGCATTGAAATTCACCCGGGTGCAACCATCGGTCGACGAGTATTCATTGACCACGGTATGGGAGTCGTGATCGGTGAAACCGCCAGGGTGGGTGACGATTGCGTTATTTACCAAGGTGTGACCCTGGGGGCAGGGGCTGCGGCGCGCCAGGGCGCTCTCAGCCGCGACACCAAAAGGCATCCCACCTTAGGAAAGGGGGTGATCGTGGGCAGCGGCGCCGAAATTCAAGGGGCGATTATTGTTGGGGACAATGTGCGAGTAGCTTCACGCTCGATTGTGCTCAAAGATGTGCCTGCCAATTCGGTGGTTGTGGGCGTACCTGGTCGAGTGATTTACCGCGACGGACAAAAAGTGCAGCCGGAAAAGCCACAAGAAGACGTACCAGATATTGAGGCGCAAGCGATCAAATCTTTGCACGACAAATTGTCTGACCTGGAGAACACCGTCAAGGAGCTCAAAAATAAGGTCAAGCTTCAAAACCGCCATTTAGAGCAACTGCAAGAACGAGTGCCTTGCCCTGAATTGAGCGCCGAATCCAGCGCCAGCCATACGGCGTTAACCGCTTTAGACCCTCGTGTAGTTGGCAATAGCAGCGACGGTCAAGACCCGGTCGACGTTTTTCTTCAGGGAGCAGGAATTTAATATTGGTAAGCAATTGGCAAATTAGCGGCCGATAACTTGAATAATTGAGTAGCAGCAAAGAAACGACCGAATCAGCGGCTAAGATTGCGGGTAGAATAAATTGGGTCCTCAGATTTGACGGAGAAAGGAAACTCGCATGGCGGTTAGCGAGCTTGAAAAAGCATTCGGCACTCTTACCGAAGCTCTAGATATGACTGAATCGGAAATTTCCGAAGAAGTTAAGATCATTGAGCAGCAAATAGAAGAGTTAAAGGCACGAACTATTGAACTAGTGGGCAAACAAGAAACGTTAGCTCACGACCGAGCATCCATTTCAGAAATGGTTAATCGATATTGTGACACCGAGGGCGGTGCGGGCTAATTGCTATTAGATCGCTCGCCTGTAGATCCAGCATTGCCTGGAAGAAGCTAGGAAATATTCATTCACAATGTCAGGTTCCTGTCCCTACTGCGGTGCCAAACTAAATTACGGAATAAAGTTCTGCGTAGTTTGTGGACGGCCGATTTCAGGCCAAGAAACTAGCGCCGGCAGTAAAATGGGCGGCGGCATGCGTTCTGGCATCAGACCAGCCGACGTCACTCGCAGGCTTGACGACCTGATGACCGTGGCCCGCTTCAGACGTTCGAAGCGCACCACTTCTCTCGACACGAATGTACGCTGGCTTGGCCTTAACGGAGTTTCGGTGGCACTGGGGGTAGTGCTGTTTTTCTGTGCCGTAAAAATCAGCTTAGACGGTGGTCTGGTAAAACGCACCGATGCCCACATCTCACCCCTGGCGGGCATTTTAACCAAGCTTGGCATGGACGATCTGGGCAAGAAAAATCCATTAGACCAGTGGTTCAAACCAGCCAAACCGGCAGTAAAGACTCCATCTAAAACTCCAGCTAAAGGCGACTCAAAGAGAAAAGTGAAAGTCAAAGCGAAGAAAAGCAAAGCCGACCAGCAGCAGCATTAGGTTATCAGCCTGACGATACCGTGTTCGAGCAAAAGAGCAAACTGCTCTTGAGTCCAGTGCTTTTTGACTTTAGGCGAATGTTGCAAAGTTGCTCGAATTACTTTGTCACCAGCCCCGGTGACTTCGTAGACATATTCCTTTTCGAATAATGGCGGAGCTTTTACTGCAATCAGTTGACCCTTGACCAGATTTATTTCGCTTTCGTCCATGGCACTAGACCGACGTCACCAGTTGCCGTCCAAGGTCTACCTTGAGCGAGTCTCCACTGTGCTCATAGAGCTGATATACCTTAGCATCGCGCATCAATTTTTCCACCGGATACTCGCGTGAATATCCATATCCACCAAAAATTTGTACGGCGTCGGTGGTCACCCGCATGACCATTTCTTGTGCGAATGCTTTAGCACAAACGGCTTCAGTCGCTGACATAATATTTTGATCGGCCAGCTGAGCGGCTTGCCAGACTAATAGCCTGGCCGCTTCGATGTCTTTGGCCATGTCGGCCAACATAAACGAGATAGCCTGGTGTTGTGAAATCGTCATACCAAATGTAGTTCTCTCTTTGGCATACTTAAGGGCATGGGCCAGGGCACTGCGGGCAACACCAACCATACCAGCTGCAATGATTGGATATGTACGTACCATCGCCCGACGATAGAGGCTCTCACCTTCACCTTCACCACCGAGGAGCGCCGACTGGTCGAGATAGATTTCGTCTAGTCTAGTTGCGCAAATCACCTGGGCCTTACGACCAAGGCCATGTACTCGTTCACCAAAATCCAGGTCGTCGTCTACACTGACTAAAAAATAACTGAAGCTAGTATTATGGATCTTGGTTACTGGTGGCTCATTTTCATTGACATCAGCTTCACGCCTGTCTTCGCTAGCTGCCACCAGATACCAATTGCCGACGCCGCCATTAACAAGTGCTGCATGTTTACCGCTGAGAATGTACCGATTGCCTTCCTTGCGATAAAAAATCCGACCATTTTTTAAACCGCCAGACATCGTAAAACCAGCCAACAGCGGCGAATTCGTTAAAGGTGTGAGAAATTTTTCTTTTTGCTCGTCAGTGCCGAAATCAATCACAAACTGCTGAGCCACTGCCGATGCTTCCACACCGCCTGCAATACCGCTGCAACCTGCTGCCAGTTCTTCAGCAATGACACAACTATCAAGACAACCAAGACCCAGTCCGTTGTATTGCTCGGGCACGGCCGCGTTAACGAGACCGGTCTCAAAAAGCTTTTCCAAAATCACCTGAGGAAATTCACCGCTCTGGTCATACTTGTGAGCGCTGCCGGCAATCTCACGAGAGGCAAATTCGCGCGCCAGTTTCTGGTATTCGAGCTGGTCTTCGCTTAGCTTGTGAGTGATCATGATTTTTCCTGATTGCCTGGCTCTATCTGTCGATGCTGTAGATATTGTAGAGCCTGGCTAATTAGCGTCTTATTATGGAGTTAAAACAATTATTCTTGACAATTGTTGCGCCCTGCAAAAACGTGGCCAGCTGCGGCTAAAGATTAAGGCCTAAAATATTCTTCATTAATACAGGGCTAAAGCGTGTCTTCGGTGCTTGACCCGAGGGCTCAGGCAGGGCATCATTACACTGTCAAGAAGATCAGATTAGATAATCAATGAACGTGCTCGTCGCTCCATCAATTTTGTCAGCCGACTTCTCCCGCCTGGGCGAGGAAGTTAAGCGCGCGGAGCAAGGTGGTGCCGACTGGATTCACGTTGACGTCATGGACGGCCATTTTGTCCCCAATTTGACTATTGGCGCTCCGGTGGTCAAATGTCTTAAGGGCGTGACCAATCTGCCCCTTGATGTGCACTTGATGATTACCGACCCTGATCGCTACCTTTCTGATTTTGCTGAAGCTGGTGCCGATTACATTACAGTGCATCAAGAAGCTTGCAATCATTTGCAGAGAACTCTTGCTCAAATTCGCAGCCTGGGGAAAAAAGCTGGAGTAGCACTCAACCCTGCCACAGCCGAAGATAGCCTCAAATATGTCTTGCAAGATCTCGATCTGGTATTGGTTATGTCGGTTAATCCCGGTTTTGGCGGACAGAAATTTATTGCCGCAGTGCTGCCGAAAATAGCCAATTTGAGAAAAATGTTTGACCAGGCAGGCAGACCAGATGTTGTCATTTCAGTAGATGGTGGTATCAATGCCGATACCGCCAAACAAGTAGTCGCTCAGGGAGCAAACGCGGTAGTAGCTGGTAAATTTGTTTATGGTGCGCCCGATTTATGCCAGGCCATCAAAGATTTGAAAGCAGCAGGATTTTAGTAGTAAGGAGAGAACAATGACCGAGTCGTTGAAAATGACCAGGCTAACCTGCAGAGAAATGACATTTGCTCTGGTATCGTCATTGATATCAATTCAACTATTGGCGACTCCTGCCGCAATGGCCAGTTACGATGACATCGTCGTCGATACCTCCGAAATCGGACGTTCACACCATGGAGTTGTTAATTCCGATCAATTCCTTGAACTGGGTGTGCCTTCAGCAAATGGATTGCGCATTGAAGGCGAACAGGCAATGCGTCTAGGTAAACTAGACCGCGCGATTATGGTATTGCAACGGTCGATTGAGCTGGCACCGATGGATATGGACGGACGCATTCTTTATGCCGAGGCATTGGAGAAAAAGCTAATACGCTCAAAGCCTCGTGACCCTGCTCTCTATAATTTTGTGGTCAAGCAATGGCTCTTTGTGGCTAAGAGTGCTGAGTTTGCCGATCAAGGCATGCAGGGTTTCAACCACCTGATGAAAGTTTGCGGCACGGTGCCGAAGAAATGGGAAAAAGAGAAAAAATTCCTCTCTCGTGTACTTATTCCTGAAGACGGTTCAGCACCAGTGCAACTGGGTCGCCGCAACGTTACCGCTCTTTAGTTTGCTTTTGCGATTGCAAGCTTGATCGACCGAATTTGATCAAATCAATTACGCATGCCACCGCACCCCAGGTAACGGCTATGAGGCTAACCGAAAGCCAGGCCCAGGGAGAATGCATGCTAGTTAAATGCTCTTTCATCGCCAGTACCTGACCGACGAATTTTTCGCTTTCCAGATTGATCAGTATCAATAGAAAAAAACCTATCAAACCGTTGAATATGCCGAATAACAAAGTCAGCCACGATTGCCGCCATAGCATCAGCAATGGCAGAAAGCCAAGCAGTAAAAGGGTGTCGGGCAGCCATATATCTTTGCTGCCGCCTGGTATTTGAAAGGCCAGAACCAGGCTTAAAACCCAGAGCAAAGTCGACAATATAGTAGCGACCCAACTGGCTTTAGATTGCTTGGCCAGTTTCATTTCATTCCCCTGAAAGTGTAAGGCGCACAGCCTCAACTACTTTAGCCATTTCTTGGGGAACATCTGAGGCACTGGAACATGATTGCACCACTTGACGAGCAAAGGCAATCTTGTCAAAATCACCCAGCCCACGATCTCTAAAAATTTTGTTCAAGGCTGCTTTACGGCGCCCGCTATCAGGAATATCAAACTCAGAACCGGCCAGGGTCTGGCCAAATTTGCTCAGTTGCTCTTCTAAAAGAAAATAAAGTTGCGGCGGCGGATAACTATCCTCCAGTTCTATCACCGTCAGCGATACCAGCCGATCGCCATTGCGCAGCGAGTCATCAATCAGCTCAGCGGCATCGGCTGCGTCGCCATCGAGCACGCATATAACCGGCAAGCGCACAGTGTCTTTAATGGTCAAGTAACGCCGTGCTACTTGCTTTGCGCCACCGCTGGCAATTACTTCCACTCCATTTAACCTAAAAGATAAGCCCTGCAAACTAGCAAAGTGCGGCAATACAATTGCTTCAGTTTGACCTTCCACCAGTAGTAAAAGATTTGGTCTGAGTTTACCGGCTAATTGACGAGCGCATTGCCAAACCAGGTTAGACAGCGCCTCTACATTTAAATTTTGAATCGATCCGCTTTTTGCAATCTGTGCTTTCAGTTCAACGAAAATATCCTGCACCAAAAGTACGCGTTCGAGGTCTTCTGCTTTCTCGCGAGCGCTTAAAGTTGAAAGCTCGTTGAATTGCCAGTCTACAGATGCTAGAAGGCAGATCGTAAGCCAGGCGTTAGCAGCTGTAGCACTTGAACCAGTCAGATTATCGATCAGAGCCTGCATTTTTTCACTTAGTGCAGGCCTTGCTTTCTCAGTTAGAGTGATTTGCCGCTGATGCCACTGCTGATACCAACTATTTAATGCAGTTTCGCTAAAAACTCGCAAATCATCGAGGCCAATAGCCAGACTGAGCACTTGTGAGAGACTCGGTTCTTCGTCAACGTGAGGGCCGAAAATTTGTCCAAAAGTTTGTGCCAGAACGAAATAGTCATTCTCTAAAACCCGCAGTAGTAGCTTAGCTTCTACGTTTTTTCCTAGATATTTGACCACTGTTTTGCGCATGCGGGCAAAGCGGCTCGCCGGTTCTTCAAAAGCAAGCTGACGCAAGGCGACAACGAACAATTCACTCACATCCGGTTGGCGAAAAACTAATTGCGGCGAGCGCGTCAAACTTCGTAACTACCCCTTGGCTAAACCATACTGAGCATATAGTCTAGTAAGTTCGCTCAATGCAAGCAAGCAACAGGTTGTTATTGAGTCATCCCAAGGTCAAACCTATGTCTTCCACCGAAAGCGAGCATGAGCTCAACGACGCTCACAGCTCAGACGATCGGCTCGTCAGCGGGTCTACCTGGGCTGCCATATGGCATATGAGCTGGCCGATGATGATTCAAATGCTCGTCATTGCTCTGGCCAGTTTTGTCGACATCAAAGTGGCTGGAGAACTAGGCTCAGAGACCCAGGCAGCTTTAGGCATCTGTAATCAAATCTGGTTTTTGATGCTGCTTTTAACAGTGGCTTTATCATCGGGCACCATGGCACTAATCAGCCGCTTCTGGGGAGCACGCGATTATAAACAGGCTGTGGAAGCCGGCAGACAGTCGCTGATTTTCGGCATACTTTTCGGCATAGGTTCAACGCTTGCCGGTTTTGCGGCGGCCAAACCTCTTCTGGCTATGGCAGGTGCCAATGCCAATGTGCAATCACTGGGTTGGCAATACCTTTCCATCGATCTGCTGTCGCAATTGCCCTTTACTATTGTTTGGACAGCGCATTCAATGTTTCGTGCCATCGGTAATTCGCGCGTACCGCTGGTTAACTGGTTATTCATGACTGTGGTAATTATCGGTCTGGATTATTTTCTTTGTCTGGGACCGCTTCAACTAGGTGTGGCCGGCATCGGCTGGGCCTGGCTGGTAGGCGGTGTGATTGGCATGAGTCTCAATATTTATTTGTTGTCCAGGTCTGAACTGGCAGCTTCGCTCAATTTGTGGCCGGCCATAAAAGCAGGCCTTACGCCAGAAACAAAAGAATGGGTCTGGCGCATTCTCAGAATCGGCATTCCCACCTGCATTCAAGATTTAGCCTGGGTGCTCGGTAATTTCGCTCTCTTTCTAATTTTCGCCATGACCAAAAACCCCACTGCCTGTCAGGCTTCATGGACAATTGGTTTTAGAGTGGAAGAAATGATTTGCACGCTGCCATTGCATGCTCTGGCTACTTCAATCGGCACCATCGTCGGCCAGAATTTGGGCGCAGGAAAACCAGACCGGGCCGAACAAACAGGCTGGCAGGCCATGAAAATCGGTCTGGCAATTTGCATTCCCATGGCTTTAATTATGTTTTTGTTTGCCGTGCCACTGGCTGCCACCATGAGTAAAGACGCCAGCGTAATTGTCTGCACTGCTGACTATTTTCGCATCATTGGTTGCTGTGAACCCCTGGTGGCATGCTGGATCATTCTATTTGGCGCCATGGCCGGAGCAGGTTATACAAAGTGGCCCATGTATGTTGGCATTATCTGCCTTACCGTGGTGCGATTACCGCTGGCCTACTATCTGGCCACCGTGCACGGTCTGAACATGGGACCGTCTGGTATATGGCTCAGCCTGGCTATATCTGCCGGCGTGATTGGGGTGCTGGCCGTCTGGCGCTTCAAGAGTGGCGTTTGGAAAAATCAGCAAGTTTAGAATTGAACTTTTTACCTCGCGGCAGCGTATACAAAAAAGCGGCCTAAAATGGGGTGAAAAAATGAGCGGTGTCAGATTACAAATCAAAGAAAAATATGCAGCGGGCAAAAGCGCAGCAACAAAAAAGAAAAGTAAGCCGAAAGCTCCGACCACTAGTCTTACGAACCTGCTTAACTATCAGATTCCCAGGCTCAAGCTTTATGTGGTAGAAGAGGGCGTGAGCCTGAAGCGACCCTATCCGAAAATCAAATCAGCTGAAGACGCCGCGCTGCTTTTAAGCCCACTGCATTTTGCCTCTGAAGAACATTTTGTCAGTTTGCATTTAAATACTAAATTTGAAGTGATCGGTTTGCACGAAGTTTCACACGGCACTTTGTCGGCTTCTCTGGTACATCCACGTGAAGTTTTCAAAGCAGCACTGGTTGCCAACAGCTATGCTATTCTTGTTTGCCACAATCATCCATCAGGGGCCAAACTGGCACCTTCAAAAGAAGATTATGAAACTACCAAGCAACTGCTGGCGGCCGGTAAAGTACTGGGTGTAACCGTTCTCGATCATTTAATTCTGGGCTTGCGAGCAAACATTGAAGATCATCATCAGGCTGATTCTGAGAGTTCCGAAATATTTAGTTTCAGAGAAAATCACCCCCAATTGTGGGACTGTTAGCTGATTTCCAGTATGATCAGCAGAAGTACGAAGAATACCCCTTTTTGTGGGAATGCGACTATTTATGGCTTTTTGCTCAAAGAGAAACACGGCTGTAGTTAAAATTGGCGATCGAGAACTGGGTGGGGCCTGCCCCGTGCTCGTTCAGTCAATGACCAATACCCCCACCGAAGATCCCCAAGCCACTGCCAATCAGGTGATTGAGCTGGCTGACGCCGGTTCTGAAATTGTGCGCATTACAGTTAATACTAAAGAAGCCGCCAGGGCTGTTCCCACCATTGTCAGTTTGCTTGAAAAAAAGGGATACAACACACCCTTAGTTGGCGACTTCCACTACAACGGTCACTTGCTGCTTTCTGAATTTCAAGACTGCGCCAGGCTGCTGGCAAAATATCGAATTAATCCGGGCAATGTTGGCCGCGGCGAAAAACACGACAATAATTTTAGAGCTATGGTGGAAGCAGCAGTTAAATGGCACAAGCCAGTGCGCATCGGCGTCAACTGGGGTTCACTCGATCAAGAATTGCTGGCAAAAATGATGGACGAAAATGCTCTATTGCCGCAACCAAAAGATGCCCATGAAGTTTTAATTGACGCCATTGTCGAAAGTGCACTGTCATCAGCAGCGGTGGCAGAACGCTATGGGTTAGACCGCGGACAAATTGTCTTATCGGCTAAAGTTTCAGAAGTAGTAGATCTGGTCAGTGTCTACCGTAGACTGGCGGCCTCTTGCTCATACGCCCTGCACTTGGGGCTGACTGAAGCAGGAATGGGGATGAAAGGTATAGTGGCCTCTACAGCGGCCCTCTCGGTGCTGCTGGCTGAAGGCATCGGTGATACCATCAGAGTTAGTCTGACGCCGGCTCCTGGTGCTCCTCGCGATGAAGAAGTGCGAGTCTGTCAGCAAATTTTGCAATCACTGGGCATTCGCTCGTTCAATCCACAAGTGACTGCTTGCCCGGGTTGTGGTCGCACTACCAGCACAGTTTTTCAACAGCTGGCACAGCAAATTCAAGAGCACTTAGTCACTGAGCGCGCTCGCTGGCAGGAAAAATATCCTGGTGTGGAAGATTTGAAAGTGGCGGTTATGGGCTGTATCGTCAACGGTCCCGGAGAATCGAAACACTCAGACATCGGCATATCGCTGCCTGGCACCGGTGAAGAACCACGCGCACCGGTATATATCGACGGGCAACATGTCACCACCCTTGATGGCGCCAATTTGGCTCAAGACTTCATTAAACTGGTCAATGACTACGTCGAGAAACGTTACGCCGTCAAAGTTTAATACGCCTCGGTACGAAAGCTCTGTACTAGCGTTGGCCTTCATCAATCAATCTTTGAATGTGCATGTTATAAGACTTAGCACGTTCTTCTGGCGAAGTTACAGCGCCTTGGCGTTTTCCATCAAACTCATTAGCGCGATCGTACAACTCATTAACAGTGTAAATAGACCATTGCGATACACCTTTTAAAGTTTTCTCAACGTCTTGTTTCTCGCGCGAAACTTTCGAGAAGTTTTCTGAACTCAGTTCACCATTTCCATTAATCAATAGATTTTCCGATCCACCCAAAATCCTCAAATGCTCTTGACCGTCCTCTCCTTTAACAAAGGAGACACAATAAGACATTGTTTTTTCAACTTCAGTGATCACCCGACGAGCTGATTCAGGGTCGCTCAGTAATTCTTTTGCTATGTTAGAAAGTGCTTCACTATCACCATTGATCATGGCGCGATTCATATCTCTGGTGGTCTGTTTTTCTTCAGGCGTGAGCGCACGTTCCCCTTTTGTTAAATACGAATTCTTCACAGAGCTTTCGGCAGCTCTCAGTGCTGCATCCCTCTTCTCACTAGCAGCAATACTTTCGCTGCGTCCATCAACTTTAACCGGCCCCTTCAAATCGATAACAGTTTTTATTCCGCGGTCAAAGAGGCCAGTGGCAGGGTCGATAACTATTTCTTTGACAAGACCGTCCTTGTCTCTAACAATAGACGCCTTGCCTTCTTTTTCGAGCTTGTTCAATGCTAAATCAAGCACTCCCTGCTCTTTTGCCAGGCTCAACGCTCCCATCATGTTAGAGCGGGCACTGCCATCACCGCGCTCAACTTTGGCTGCAGCATTCTCAATATCACCTGCTCGATACTCGGACAATTTATCTATAGTCGGTTCTTTAAGGACAAGATCATCCAGCCTTCCGGCTCTAAAGTTGTAATTTGTCAACTCTTTGTCTTCGTCGCGATCGGAATATCTGGAAGAATTAGGCCTATCTGGTGCGTCTTTACCCATATAAAAGCCCTCGAACTGAAGTCATATTAAATAAGCCAAGAGCTAAGCAATCAAGCGCTTAGAACTGCCTTGAAGGTTCTACCCCAAAATTCCAATTTCTAGACACCTGGCAAAAAAAAAGAGCACACAGCCCACTGGCTGTGATCATTTAGTTATGCTCGTGTAATTTGCGCACTTCGCTGGTGAGCTTAGGCACGACTTCAAGCACGTCGCCGACGATACCATAATTGGCAAATTTGAAAATCGGTGCATCAGGATCTTTATTGATGGCAACGATTACCTTAGACGACGACATGCCGGCCAGATGTTGAATGGCGCCTGATATTCCGCAAGCAAAATAAAGTTGCGGGCTTACAGTTTTGCCGGTCTGACCAACTTGAAACTGGTGATCGATCCAGCCAGCATCTACAACTGCTCGAGAAGCACCAAGAGCCGCGCCGAGTGCGTCACAGAGTGACTGCAAAACCGGCCAATTCTCAGGCCCTTTAATGCCTCGTCCACCAGCGACAATAATGGCCGCCTCAGATAATTCAATTTTGGCACCTTCAGATGCGTGCACTGCCACAACTTTTGCCCGTATTTTATCAGTGCTGACAGCCAGATCTTCAATGGTCGCGCCGCTGCCGTTAGCTTCGCCAACAGCAAAGACATTTGGTCTTAAAGTTATGAAAGCCAATGGAGCAGTAATTTCGTACACGCCCCAGCATTTACCAGAATACATTGGCCGCACTGGTGAAATATTGTCACCATCTTGTTGCAAGGCCATAACGTCTGATACGCAAGGAGCGTCAAGGCGGGCAGCAACCCGAGGAATAAAATCTTTGGCCATGGATGTGTGAGCGGCAAAAACAAATCGAGGATCAACTTTCTTTACGGCTTCAGCTGTTGCCTGGGTGAAGGCCTCGGTGGAATAACTGGACAAGGCGTCGCTGTCTGCGACCAGCACATTGTCAGGGCCGTATTTGCCCACTTCGGCTGCCAGCCCTTTGACGCCGCTTCCTACTAACAAAGCAGTGACTTTTTGCCCTTGAGCTCTACGTTTGGCTTCACTCAATGCTTCAATGGAGGCTTTTCTCAGCTGGCCATTGCGGTGTTCAACGAAAACTAAAATTCCTGATTGCGACATTTCTATTCTTCCTTTTAAATGAGTCTTAAAGCACGTGGGCTTCGCTATGCAAAAGGCTGACCAGCTCTTTCACTTGAGCGTCCATGTCGCCTTCAATTTTGCGGCCTTGTGGGCGATCTGGTGGCAACATCATTTCTTTGATGCGCACTTTTAATTGATCTCCGCCAACGGCGCCTTTGACACCAAGGGCAGTGGCATCTTTAACAGCAATCTCTTTGCGACGGGCAGCCATGACCCCCTTAATTCCAGGATATCTGGGCTCATTTAATCCTTTTTGGGTGCTTATTACCGCAGGAAGTGTACCTTCCACAGATTCGTGGGCGCCTTCAATTTCGCGTTCAGCTTTAAATGTTGTGCCTTCTACTTCGAGCTTGAGCACCATAGTTGTCTGTGCCCAATCAAGCAATTCCGCAAGCATGGCCGGCACTTGACTGTTATCGCCGCCGGCTGCCTGGTGGCCGCAAAGCACAAGATCATAGCCACCATCTTTAATGGCGGCAGCCAAAACTTTGGCTGTAGAAAGAGTGTCCAGAGAAGCAAAATCAGGGTCGCTCAAATGTACCGCAGCATCGATGCCGCGGGCTAAACTATCGCGCAAAACATCAGTGCATTCCGCTCCGCCCAAAGAAATCACAGTTGTATCGCCGGTGTGCTTTTCTTTGAGTTTGAGAGCTTCTTCGATAGCAAACTCATCATACGGGCTGGTAATAAAACGAACGCCTGTGTAGTCGATATTTTTCTTGTCTGCAGAAATGGCAATTTTGGTTTCTGTATCAGGCACGGCTTTAACGCAAACAGCAATCTTCAAGGCCAATCTCCTCAGTGCTAAAAACTTGACAGGCAAGATTATAAGAGCCGCCGGCCCTATAACTCAGATTCTTACCAGGTTTCTTAATCAGCTGATTAGGCTAGATGTCACGATTCTTTTTTCGGGTCGACGGAAGGTCCACCATCGGGCGGGTCAATCAGGTTATCCACAGTACCAGCACTATTTACGGCCGAAGGAGCTTCCCGGCCGCGGCCGCGCAAACCTTCAGCTGTGAGATAACATTTTTCGTTATTGCACCAGACAATTTGATCAACGAGTTCATCGGGGTCATCAATTACGGTCAATAAATCGAGCTCATCTTCGCTGAGAAAGCCTCTGGCGATAACTTCGGCCCGCAGCCAATCGAGCATCGGATTCCAGAATTTGGAATCTACCAAAATGATGGGAAAACGCTTGATTTTCTTTGTCTGTATCAAAGTGACAGTTTCAAAAAGTTCATCTAAGCTGCCAAAGCCGCCAGGCAAAATTACAAAGGCGACGGCATACTTGACAAACATTAGCTTGCGCAAAAAGAAATAGCGAAAGTCTAGAGACTTGGTCTGATAGGGGTTGGGGCCCATTTCGCGAGAAAGGCTAATATTCAAGCCCACCGATGCGCCACCGGCAGCAAGGGCACCTTTGTTACCGGCTTCCATGGCCCCGGGGCCACCACCAGTAATTACGGCAAAGCCTTTTTCGGCAAGCTTGCGGCCAATGGTCTCAGCAAGAATATAGACCGGATCATGGGGTTTGCAGCGGGCCGTGCCGAATATGGAAACTGCCGGACCAATTTGCGAAAGGTCATCGAAGCCTTCCACCAGCTCTGCCATCATGCGAAAAACTCGCCAGGTATCTTTGGCGCCCATGTCATCAAGAACATATTCCGAATCAGCCACTGTTCACCTTTTACTTACTTAGTAATGCTTTTTTCTCTCTTAAATCGCGCAGAAAGAATACCTCCAGAGCATGATGATCAGGCATCTGACCAGTTTTTACCAGCTGCTCGAGACGGGTTAATTCAAGTCGGCTTTTGACTAAAAGATCAGTAGAAACATGAGTTAGTTTTCTAACTTCTTTCTCCAACATAAATGGATTAGAACCCTTGAGATCAGTTGCCAGATGCTTGGCAAGATCTTGTGGTGCCAGCTCTCTACGCTTGATACCAGGACCAAAATTAGACTCTTTGTTGTACATTTCGCACAAGAGTTTGATTTGCACCCATTTGCTCACCATAGTTTGCATGGTGGCAATAATCTGCATCGAATTTTGATGGGCCAGCAGCTCACGTAAAGTTAGAAGAGTTTGTTTATGATTGCCCAAAAGCCAGTGGTCGGCCACAGCAAAAATGGTCGAGTGATGTGGGCTCAACTGCCGCAGCACATTGAGGCTAATAAATTTATCCGGCAAAATGTACACGGCTGCTTTTTCGATTTCGGAAGCAATCTGCCGTAAATTTGCTTCCAGACCTTCAATCAAATAGTCAGCCGCTTCTGTTTCAATGGTGGCGTGGTGGCGTTTGGCCTCCAGCTGACACCAGGTCTGAAGTTTGGAGCTAGTGCTGCCGGTCCAGACTTTTTCTCTCGGGAAAGATTCTAATTTTGCCTGTTTTGATACCAGTTTGGAAAGACGCAAAGTGGTATCAAAATTATTGGTGCTAACAAAAATCAAATAAGTATTTGGGTGCACCGATGAAATTGCGGCTTCCAGGCTATCTTCATCAACTGTGTCTTTACTGGCTTTGGCCGAAGCCTTGGCAGCTTTCTTTGCCGAATCATCTTTAGTTCCCGCTGACCTTTTTTTGGCAAACCAGTCGCAGCGGTCAATGACAATGAGCTTGTTGCCAGGGCCAAATGGTAAAGAAGCAGCTAATTCAGCCACTGTTTGCGCCGGTGGATTATCAAGGCGAGAATAATTGAAACTGGCCCAGGCAGGGTCGATCAAGTCTGCCTTGATCTCATCAAGCCGTCTGTAGAGCTGAAAATCTTCTTCACCGGCCAGAATAATTACGGGCATTTTTGGTTCTCAAATAAAATCGCTAATCGAAAATTCTTTCGCCTGTGGAAAGAAAATATACTCTTTTGGCAATGGAAGTGCAGGCGTCGCCCATACGTTCTAAAAAGCGTGAGCAAAAAAGAAATTGTGCGCGCATCTGCGCCTGGCCTGCTTCTTGCTCACCCAGGTTAGAAAGCAATTTCTTTGACAATACATCGTGCAAATAGTCAACAGTATTGTCGCTGGCCAAAATTTCTTTGGCTTTGGAGGCTGAGTCGGTAAGAAAACAGAGCAATAATTCTTGCACCATATGATAAACAGCAGCGGCCATTTTCGGCAACTCATCCGGTATTTCTATTTCATCTTCAATGGCCCAATTAGCAAACCTGGCCACTCGATTAGCATGGTCAGCCAGTCTTTCAAACTTTGCCGCAATCAGTGGAATACTAACCAGGGCGCGAATTTCTTTAGCGCCAAAAGTCTCTCGCTCCATCAGCATGTCTACACATTTTTCTTCTATCTCCTGGCAGAGTTTATTGATTTCTTCTTCCTGCCTTTCGATCATAGCTATATCTGCACGCTTGTCGCCTTTTAATAACCGTGTCACTTCGTAGACAGTAGTCTCCACCATGCGCCCGAGAGTCAGCACTTCTTCTTTTATTAGTGTGATTGATTCTGTTTTCACTCACTATCTCCGTGTCGGTCAACAAACAACCTTAGGCAATTAGTCACTGGGCATATTCAGGCGATACCCTGAGCGATGAACGGTTTCAAGCAAAGTTGGATTTTTGGCATCGTGCTCGAGTTTTTGTCTCAGCCAGCGCACATGCACCGCGACGGTTTTTACATCGCCATCAAAATCGGTGCCCCAAACGCGGTCTAGTAAGGCTTCTGTAGAAAGAGCTTTGCCTACATTTTGCATCAACACTTTGAGCAATTTAAATTCGCGTGGCGCAAGTTCAATATTTTTGCCGCGAAAAACTACTCGTCTGGCATCTTCGTCAAGCATTAGTGTGCCCAGTTCAATGCGCCCTTTAGCCGACCGCGCTTTCTCTTTGAGAGTGCGGCGAATCAAGGCGTCGAGTCTCGCCAGAAGCTCAACCATGCTAAATGGTTTGACTAAATAGTCATCGGCACCCTGCGATAAACCATGGGCAATGTCAGCCGGCGCCGATCTTCCAGTGAGCATTAGAATCGGAATATCAGGAGCTTGGGCTCTGATCAGCGCACAAATATCAGGCCCTTTCATATCAGGCAGCATCCAGTCAAGAATGACTAAATCTGGCAATACTTCAGTAAACCGGGCCAGACCGGTGGCACCATTGTTAAAAGCGGTAACTTCAAATCCGTGGCGAGTGAGATTGTAAGTCAGAGTTTCGACAATGGTTTCATCGTCGTCTACTATCTGAATTTTGATTTTGCTCGACATTTTGCTTTTGACCAGCTGAATTACGGAAAGTCTATTCTGAATTTGGAGCCCAGGCCTTCTTGCGAAGATACGGCAATCTTAGCACCGTGCAAATCAACGATGTGTTTAACGATGGATAAACCAAGGCCAGTGCTGCCCCTGGTGCGACCTCTGTCCACTCGGTAGAAACGCTGGAATATTTTGGGAATTTCAGCTTCGGCCATACCAATACCTGAGTCTTCGACCTCAAGATAAGCTGGCGGCCCACCAGCGCGAATAACCACACTGCCTCCGGGCGGCGTAAATTTGATGGCATTTTCCACCAGGTTAATTAAAACCTGATCGATCTGCTCTGCATTGGCAGACAGTTCGAAACCTTTTTTTATAGCCAGCTTTAAGACCACACCTTTTTCTTGTGCCATTTCTTGTGTGGTCTCAACCACATACTGAGCACGTTCGCCTATATCAACCGGTGCGAAGCGCATATCATCACGCCCACCCTGCAATTTCTCGTGAGAAAGCAGGTCGGAGACTAGATTTTGCAAACGGGTGACTTCTTCTTTTGTGCGATTAAGCATGCGCATGGCCGTTATCGGGTCTTCTACGGCTCCATCGATTAATGTTTCCACTAAAAGCTTGATATTGGCCAGAGGTAGCCTCAGTTCGTGAGAAACTTCGGCAATCCAGTTATTGTGCTCTTCTTCAGTGAGAGGCCGGTTTTCCATTATTTCGCTCAATAGTACCACCATTGGCACCACCGCCGGCACCACTCGCGGTGCCGAAACGGCGATATATTTATGATTTGAATTGATGCGAACGGCGCTATTGGCATTGAATCGTATTTGACCCAGTAAAATGCACTAGAATCTTACTCAATTCAGAGCAGTTATAGGGTTTTTAAAAATTATGGGACCGGTAGTACTCGCAATTTTGGACGGTTGGGGCATCATCGATGAAAAGAAAGGTAACGCTATTCTGGCGGCCCGCACTCCCAACTATGACCTGTTGAAAACACAGTATCTGTTCACTCATCTTGAGGCCTCCGGCGAGCACGTCGGTTTACCCCCAGGTTTGATGGGCAATTCGGAAGTGGGCCATTTAACTATTGGATCGGGACGCACTGTGACGCAGAAGCTCACCTTAATTTCCAACACTATTGCTGATGGTACTTTCTTTGAAAATCCTTCACTTGTGGCCGCCGCAGAAAACGTCAAGCATAGCGGCGGAGTGCTCCATATCATTGGGCTGCTTTCTGATGGTTGCGTGCACTCGAGCCCAGACCATCTCGATGGTTTGCTGGAATTCGCGCGGCGCCATCAAATTAAAAAGCTGTTGGTGCATCCCATACTGGACGGCCGCGATACACCTCCGCGCTCAGCCAAACGCTTTGTACGAGAGCTGGAAGAAAAGCTAGCGAATTTCAATGGCACTGCTGAAATTGGCGTCATTTGCGGACGCTACTATGCCATGGACCGCGACCAGCGGTGGGAGCGGGTGAACACTTACTGGCGTGCCTTAGTGTTGTCAGAAGGAGCTCAAGGCAACACTCCTCAAGAAGCAATTGAAGAATCTTACGCTGCCGGTTTAGGTGACGAGTTCGTTACCCCGCAAATAATCAGCGCCGTACCTATAAAGGATGGCGACAGTGTGATTTGTTTCAATTTCCGACCTGATCGTGTGCGCGAGATTTCACGAGCGTTGACCCAAGCCGATTTTGCCGAGTTCAACAGACCGATTGTACCCAGTGTCTACTACGTGTGCATGACCGAATATGATGAGCATTTGCATTTACCGGTAGCATTCAGCCCTGAAGTCTTACCCTCACAAGACCTCTTCAATACTTTGCCTGAAGTGATTTCTTGCCACCATATCGGCCAGTTTCACACGGCGGAGACTGAGAAATACGCCCACGTTACCTACTTCTTCAATGGTGGCAAAGAAGCCCCAGTCACAGGCGAAGTTCGTGAGTTGATTCCATCTTTGAAGGTAGCCACATACGATCTGGCACCAACCATGCGCACCCCTCAAGTGTGTGACCTGGCCTGCCAAGCGATAAAAAGCGGAAAGTATCCATTTATAGTGCTCAATTTTGCCAATCCTGACATGGTCGGCCATACAGGCATTATGGATGCCGCAGTACCAGCCGTAGAATCAGTGGATCTGGCATTTGGCCGTTTGCTGGCAGCAGTGCAAGAAGCAAACGGCACACTGGTTGTAACGGCCGATCATGGCAATATTGAACAATTGATTGATTATAAGACAGGTGAACCACACACAGCTCACACCACTAACCCGGTACCGCTTGTGGTGGCAAGCTTCCAGACCCCTTCATGTGATCCGCTTAAGCTCACTGGTGCCACCAGAAACGGCACTATGAAAAAACTCACACCTGGCGGCCTGGCTGACGTGGCTCCCACTATTCTGGCAATCATGAATATCGAAAAACCGGCTGAAATGACCGGCCAGTCACTCATATCTAACTGATCGTTTTTCTGTATCGAAGAGCTATACAGATTTGCTTATGTAAGAACTGGGCCAGAAAAACCCAGTCAAAATCGGCACTGATATTTACAATACTTCTTTTCAAGAGGTTCAAATGCAAGAAAGAAAGGATATAATTCAACCGATTTCAGGTGGGCGAAATTTACTAGCTTTGCCACCATTGTCATTCTGAGAGAGCTCGTTGACAATATTTCATACAGGATTAGAAGGAGACGAATCGACCGCATGATTACTTTGAGAAACCTAGCCCTGGCTGGCGCAAGCTTGGCCCTCGTAGCTTCCCTCGCAGCTTGCAGCGGCAGCACCGATACTACAACCAGCACCACTGGGACTGGCACTGATGCAACTTCCACTACCGTTACAACCGGTACTGATGCTGCAACTACAAGCACAACAACAACACCAGCAGTTGAGACCTCTACAACTACTGCTACAACAACTGCCGAATCTCACTAGAAATTCGTTAGAAAAAAATTGAAGCCCTTTCAGGAAACTGAAGGGGCTTTTCTTTGCCGAACATTTTAGCCCGCCATCGTCTCTGTATAATGTGTCCACAAATAAGGGTGCCCATGGCTATTTTCAAAACCGGCGTGACAATGCGGCTTTCCACAATTCCAGTTATTTTTCAATTATTACTCTTATCGCAGTTATCTAGCTTTGAAGTCGCAATGGCCCAGCAGCCACCAGCGCCTGCCGCGATGACCAATATGACCCAGCCGCTTTCGGCACCTGCAGTTACTTTTGTCGATATCAACTCTGGTCGCTTCGGCAAATTGGAAATTGATCTGCTTGATGGTCAATTTATGAATGGCGCCTGTGACAATTTGCATCTGGTGGCACGCAACATGGACTTTGCCGCCGGAGAACTTAAAAGCCTCGACATCGATGTAAAAGGCGCCAACATCGACGATTTTCTTGTTGATAAACTCAGTCTCACAACTCAAGGTGCATTGAAATTCGACAGTGGTCTTTTGCTCAATCAAAAAACATTGCAATTTACAAGCCCAGCAACAGCTCAGGTAACTGCCACAATTAGCCAGGATAGCCTCAATCGGTACCTCAAGGCACCAAGTACTCTTGATAGGCTTTCATATACTGCCACCAAAAAAGGTGGCATGCTCGCCAATTTACTTGGTAGTGTTGGCGGCAATTTCGGCTTAACAATCACAGGCGCCAGTATTGTTTTAGGGCGCAATAACAAAGTCAATATGACTGCCGAAGGCAAGGCCGGCATCGGTCAATTGGCCCTGCCGATCGCGGCTCAACTGGAAAGCCAACTATCAATTCAAGAAGGTTGGGTGCAACTATCTGATACCAAACTCATGACCGCCGGACAGGAAATTTCTCCTCAACTATCTGACCTGCTGGTGAAAAAGATTAACAGCCTCTCAAATCTGGGCACTAAATCAGATGACATTCACTTTAGCTTTACCGAACTGAAGGTAACGCCGGGCAAGCAATTAGTGGCTACGGGAACAGCTCTGGTAAACCGCTTGCGCTTCGGCCGCAATCAGAATCAATAATGTTATATACTTTGCTTCAGCTAGAAAGCGAGATTTTTGAATGTATAAGCGGCGCGACAGCCGGCAATGGGACCAGCTTAGGCCGGTCAAGTTTACGAGAAATTTCACCAAGAATGCAGACGGCTCAGTGCTGGTTGAAATTGGTGATACCAAAGTATTCTGCACCGCAAAAATCGAAGAACGCGTACCCGCCTTTTTAATCGGCAAGGGTGAAGGCTGGATCACAGCCGAGTATTCCATGTTGCCGGGCTCTACCTTGCAGCGCTCGCAAAGAGAAGTGACTCGCGGTCAAGCTTCAGGACGCACCAATGAAATTCAAAGACTGATCGGACGCTGTTTAAGGGCGGTGGTAGATCGCCGCGCATTAGGCGAACGCACCATCACCATTGACTGCGATGTTTTGCAGGCCGACGCCGGCACTCGTGTCTCTTCCATCTGTGGCGGTTTTCTGGCACTTTATGACGCCTTGAGCAAATTGCGTAAGGCTGGTGTTTTTGATGAGTTGCCGATTACAGAACATATGGCGGCAGTCTCGGTGGTGCAAATTAACGGTCAATTGTTGCTTGACCCCAATTACAGCGAAGACTCGCAAGCCGAGATGGATAGCAATATTGTTCTGACCGAATCGGGCAAAATTCTCGAATTGCAGATGACCTCCGAAACAAAACCTTATGATGCCGCCAAGCTGGGCGATTTGATGCTTCTTGCCAATAAAGGGGTGAAAGAGATCATCAGCATGCAGCAGCAAATTATCAATAAACGCAATTAAAGAAAAACCTCTAGTTTTTCTTTAACGCCGTTTTTGCGCCATTTTTGCAGAGATTGAGAACCAGACATTTAAGCAATGTCACATGAATCTTAAATTTCTCGGCTTTCCTGCTGACAACACAAGATAAAGCTATACACTAATAGCGGCAAGTAAAGTAATTGCGCAATACACCTTGGCGTAAGTGGCAAGTGACGATTCAAGAAAGTATCGATTTCAATCCGGCAGAGTTCAACCCAATTCGGGAGAGCTTTAGAGACGTTAGCCCCATGCGGCTTTTCTTATCTACGCTTGCGGTGTTCGAACGCATTCGTAAATTACAGGGATGGAAAGGCGCGCTGCGAGTCATTCCTATCGTCTGGACCATTATCTGGTCAGTCAAAGGCTTTTCCCGTTTTCATGCCGAAGAGTTTGAGCGGGCAAGCCGTGGCGACGCAATAGACGACGTTGAAGAAGCGGCACTAAACAATAAAGACTATGAACAGTACAGAGAACTGGGCCGCTGGCTATGTAAGCGTCTCAATGCTCTGGGTCCAACTTTTGTCAAAATCGGCCAGACTTTATCTACTAGAGCCGATTTATTGCCGCTGCCGGCCATGCTTGAACTGACTCGGCTGCAAGAAAACGTTGACCAATTTCCGACCGAAATAGCTAGAGCGATCATTGTTCGCGAATTAGGCGCCCAGCCTGAAGAGCTCTACAAAGAATTCAACAATGTGCCCATCGCCGCCGCCAGCTTGTCACAGGCGTATCGCGCCACATTGGAAGACGGGCGTGATGTTGTTGTTAAAGTACAGAGGCCAGATTTAAGTAGCATCATCGTTATGGACGTGCAGATTCTTGCTGCTGTGGCCGACGAAGTGATGAAGTACCCAAGCCTTTGCCGCCATACTGAATGGCCAGGGGTAGTTGAAGAATTTGCCAAAACTATTTTTGAAGAAATCGATTATATTCGCGAAGGCCGAAACGCAGACATTTTCAGAAGTTCATATCGTAATTTCGATCGCATCTATATTCCTCGCATTGTCTGGAAACTGACAGGGCGTCGAGTTCTTACTATCGAATACGTATCAGGCATTCCTATCAATGACGCTGTGGGCATTGCCGCTATGGGCCTTGACGCTGAAGAAATTACAAAAATTGGCGCCAATTTCTATTTGCGGCAGTTGCTTGAAGAAGGGTTTTTCCACGCTGATCCGCATCCGGGCAATATGCGGGTGATGGAAGATGGCCGCGTGGGTATTTTTGATTTTGGCATGGTCGGACGCATCACTCCTGAGCTCAAACAGCACATGGTCAATGCGTTTATGCACACAATTCAAAGAGACTACCGCGAGCTTATCGACGACTTTGTAGGCATGGGTTTCCTCAAACCCGAAGCTGATCGAGATGCTCTATGCCGCGACCTCGCTCCCATTATCGATGCCCGTTTTGCCGATGGCATGAGTAAAGTGCGTTTCCGTAAAATGCTTTTCGACTTCTCTGAAGTTTGCTTCGCCTATCCTTTCCGCTTGCCATCTGAATTTACTTATGTCATGCGCGCCTTACTTACGCTGGAAGGTATCGCACTGACCATCAATCCGAAATTCAATTTTGTTGATGCTGCTATGCCATTTGCCCACAGGCTGGTGATGAAAAACAATCAGTTCCTTGGTCAGGCAATCTTTAAAGAAGTATTCACTGACGGCAAGTTTAATCGCCGCGCAGCCATTAAACTAATTAAGTCGGCCGCCCAGCTCACAAGCTCACTGCTCTAAACTCGATATTGAAGAATTCTCGAAAACTGCTGGCCCTTCTGCTAGATCTGATTGCGCTCGTGCTTGTGCTTACAGCGGGCTTTGCTGTGGTGACAAATCTGGGCCAAACGCTAGCAAAAAATGCCAATGTCTACACCACTGCTACCAACGGCAGTTTTCAGCACATTGATTTCATCAGTTATTACATGGCCGGTACGCTCGCCCGAGCCGACAGCGAAACCCGCCATAAAGCATATGACCCCGCAGTGCAGCTGGGAATTTACAACTCAGTTATTGCTCCGGCTAAAATCGATAGACCAATTTTTTTCAACTATCCACCGTACGCATTCAGCCTGATGGTGCCATTTACCTTTCTGCCACTGCGCGCCGCCTACCTGCTCTGGGATGCGCTTTCTTTATTAGCTGGTATTGCGGCCTTAATTTGGGCCGGTAGAACGGCTGGTAAACTCACTACCTATTCGATAATAGGGCTGGTCTGCTGCTTTGCTCTTTCATTTCCGGGGTGCGACGCCCTGATGGACGGCCAGCTTACCTGGTGGTTCATTGCTTTGATTGCCCTTGCTTATATAGGCCTCAAGCGTAATAACGATTATTTAGCGGGCGCAGCCACAGCCATGCTGGCATTAAAGCCGCACTTTTTTCTTTTTATGGTGATACCGCTTCTAGTATCAAAGCGCAAAAAGGTAATTTTCATCTGCACAGCAGCAATGATTATTCTGCTCCTACTTGCCACTGCCACCCTGGGTTTTGAGAACGTCTTAAATTATCCCAAGATTGTTCTGGCCGGAGAAAACGTAGAATTGTGCCCCATGACTTTTCCTGAACGCATGGTTTGTCTGCGCGGACCCGCCAGTATTTTTCTCAACCATGAGTGGTATATGCGCCTTGCTTTTGGCGGCTTTATTGTCGGCCTTGGCGCTTACTTTCTTACTTTCAAAAAAGCCTTTGAGAAGGGGTCTGGCCTCAGTTTAGAGATGGCCTACGGCCTGGCTATTCCGATTCTACTTACTCTCAGTCCGCATATGCACGTTTATGACTGCGCACTACTGGCAATACCAGCGGTGTTACTCCTGCCCTCCATCAGACCGTCGCAATTGCTTGCCGTAAAACCTCTGGCTTTTAGAATTTATAGCTTGCTCCTCTGCTCCTACTTTTTACTTTCCTGGCTGATTATGGTCAGTGCTCCGGGCTTGGGTACTCTGCTGCCTGCTTCATTGCAGGCGAAGCTGAGCGTCAATGATATTCCTTGCGCCTTGCTTAGCTTTTACTTTTATCTGATGCTTGATGTGGTGCTCTTTATTTTATTGGCAGCTACTGCCTGTTCTGGAAGCCCTAGTGTTGTTGACCCTGAGCATGCTGATTGAGAACTTTTATGGTTTAAAGAAAAACCTCGTGTTTTTCTTTAAGCAGTGCAAAGACAATTTTCGAGTACCCTCCGGGACAATTTATTGGCCCAATCAAAGAGTTCCGTAACAAACTCTGCAACTTCAGAGCAAAAATTAGGGTTTTTGGGCGTTTCAGGCCTGACAATCTTAAGAAATTTCTAGCCAGATGCAAAAATGTGCACTCTAGCCTCAAAATAGACGAAGACGAGTGACGCCAATACCGAGGTTTGCCATTGCTTTCAACTGCGCTGCCTATTGTCCCAAGTTTAGCTGCCTGTCAGCACTGTTCGACGGGTATCGTTCAGGGCTCTAAGTTTTGCGGTAATTGCGGCATTCCGACAGTATTACCAATCCGGATGGGTCCTAACGCCAGATACGTAGAACAATCGCTATCGGCAAGCGGCAGCAGCAGCGCCAGTGTCGTGCAAGCATCAAACGATTTGAATACCAAGGCTGCCCAGTATCTCAAAGGCACTGAAGGTGCAGCGGCGGCTGCCAGAGTAGGCGTTCCCAGCTTCGCCCGCAATAAGAAACACAGCCGCCCCATCCCACCTGAAATGCAGGCTGAAATGGCTGGGCTGATGGCCGGCCTGGTGAGAGAAAATATTTTCCTGGTCGGTCACTATATGATTTTTCTGGTCACTAATTTGATCGGCTTATGGATTGCCGTCAAATGCTTCGTCGAATTCAACGGCGACGAGTTGAGCAAGCTAATGATGGCCAGCACGCCCCTGATGTTTATCAACCTGACAGCATTGACTGCTCTAGTACCGATCAAGGGCACAAAGCGCGAGATTGCCCGCATCAATGAACGCATGACTTACCTCAAGCTCGCCATGGAACTTGATCACATCATCTAGTTGGATTTTCTAATTGCCGATTTAGTCGGCAACGGCAGGGCTCCAGCGCAAATTAGGTTTTCGGGCTGCCAAAGCCTCATCAAGTTTGCCTACCGGAGTATTGGTAGGTGCATGCCTGACGATGTCTGGTGATTCGATTGTTTCTTTATCGATTTGCAGCATGATTTCGGCAAAACGATCGAGCATTTCTTTGGCTTCCGTTTCAGTGGGCTCGATCATCATTGCTTCAGGCACAACCAGCGGGAAGTACACAGTTGGTGCGTGCACACCAAAATCAAGTAGCCGTTTAGCCATCTGTGCCGTTGAGACGCCCCGCTCTTTTTGCCTGACGCCCGAAAGTACAAATTCGTGCATGCAAGCTTGGTCATGGGCCACAACAAAATTGCGGCTAAGTTTCACTTTGAGATAATTGGCATTTAAAATAGCATCGCGTGAAACCTGACATAGACCACCTTTACCATGAGCAAGGACGTAAGCGTAGGCGCGCACCAGAATACCGAAGTTGCCATAGAATCCTTTGACTTTACCGATCGACTGCGATCTATCCCAATCAAGGGTGAATTTGTTTTGACCGCCCGTTACTTTGGTGACTACAGGTTTAGGTAAAAATGGTTCAAGAATATCGCGGCAAGCAACGGCACAGGCGCCGGGGCCCCCACCACCATGGGGAGTTGAAAATGTTTTGTGCAAATTCAGATGGCAGACATCGAAGCCCATATCGCCTGGTCTGACAAGACCCATAATGGCGTTAAGGTTAGCTCCGTCGTAATAAAGCAAACCTCCGGCTTCGTGCACCAGTTTCTGCACGGTCATAATTTCTTCTTCGAACAATCCCAAAGTATTTGGATTGGTTAGCATGATAGCAGCGGTGTCTGGCCCTAGAGCGGCCTTAAGCGCTTCGGTGTCGACCAGACCTTTATCATTGCTTTTAATTTCAACTACGTCGAACCCGGCCAGGGCGGCAGTAGCGGGATTAGTACCATGGGCAGTGTCAGGGACAATCACGGTGCGGCGTTTAGTATCGCCTTTAGATTCAAAATAAGCACGAATCAAAAGCAAACCGGTTAACTCACCGTGGGCTCCAGCAGCCGGTTGAAGAGTAACTGCGGGCAGGCCAATAATATTAGAAATAGACTGCTGCAATAAATAAAGCAACTCAAGAGCACCTTGCACTTGATCTTCTGGTTGATTAGGATGCAATTCTCTAAAGCCTTCAAGAGAAGCCATGGCATCGTTAATTTTAGGATTGTATTTCATGGTGCATGAACCGAGCGGATAAAAACCAGTGTCGATGCAATGATTTAAATGCGAAAGTTTGACAAAGTGCCGCACGGCTTCTAGCTCGCTTACTTCAGGTAATGCCGCCGCAATTTCGCGCACATAACCTTTAGGAATGAGCTTACTAATATCTTGAGCAGGAACGCCCGGCTTCGGCAAAATTTCTGTTCTTCTACCGGCTTGAGATTTTTCGTAAATTAGCTTTTCCATTTCCATTCCCATTTTTAGCAGTTAGTTTTTCAGCACTAGTGTTCGAAAATGCCTGTCCATCCCAATAAATCGAGTTCACAAATGGCCGGCAAGGCCACGTAAAGTTGCTCAGCCAGAGCCAGGCGATCTTCTCTTTTTAGAAGGGCCAGCACTTTTGTATAAAGCGGTAAAAGCATGCGCACATCGTTAGCGGCATATTCGATTTGTTCGTCTGTAAGGTCAAGCTGTGCCCAGTCACTGGTTTGATTAGTCTTGTCCAGCTCCACGTCGAGCAATTCACGAACAAGATCTTTCAAGCCGTGCTTATCGGTATAAGTGCGCACCAGCTTCGAGCCAATTTTTGTACAAAATATGGGAGCGACATTGATACCAAGATAATATTTGAGCACAGCCACGTCAAAGCGGGCGAAATGGAAAAGCTTAAGCACGTTTGGCGCTTCACAAAGTTTTTTCACATTCGACAAAGTGTCTGTTTTTAAATCATCGATACTTTTGTAGCGCACAAAGCTGACAACACCTTCGTCATCACAAATTTGAATGAGACAAAGGCGATCACGCCGTACAATCAAACCGCGCGTTTCGGTATCGATAGCGACCACTGATTTTTTTAAATAGTGCTGCAAGCGCTCGTCGGGTATGTCGTTTTCAAACAGTTCGGCTTTACGATGCTTGACCAGTTCAGACTTCACAGAATCACCAAGGCAAATTTATACGAGATGCTTAAATTATAGACTCAAGAGAGGGTCAAATCCTTAGATATCGCGCTTCTAATCATTGGCAAGCATCATCTAAAGCTTCAGCAAGATGCTTAACCTTGACATTAAGGCCGCGCGCCTTGACCCCTGCTTCAAGCTGCAACATGCAACCCGGATTGCAGGTGACAACAAGGTCGGCGCCAGATTCTTCTATAAACTTCATCTTGCGATCAAGCACTTTTAAACTCAAAGAAGTATTGAGCAAATTGTAAATGCCGGCACTGCCGCAACAATGCTCAGCTTCAGGCAAATCATATAAATGGGCGCCAATACCGGCCGCCAGTGCACTGAGCAGTGCCTGAGGCTCGGCACGCACGCCCTGGGCATGGGCCAAGTGGCAAGCGGCATGATAAACGATGTGAGCTTTGGTCTGACTTTCAGGGCCGGCCGCCGAAGCACAACTCATCGTATCTGCTGGGAAATTACCGGCAGCCAGCGTTTGCGAAAGGTCTTGCACACGGGTGGCAAACTTAGAGGCCCGGTCGGCCCACTGTGGTTCATTAGCCAGCAACACCGGATAATGCTTGAGCATGGCACCGCAACCAGCTGAAGTAACCACAATTTTGTCATTATCAACAGCACTCTCAAACAAAGCAATGTTGCGCCGTGCCAGCACTCTGGCAATATCATCTTCGCCGGCATGATAAGCCAGCGCGCCGCAACAGGTCTGCTCAGGCACTTCCACAATATTGCCCTGCCGCACCAAAAGACGTAAAGCCGCATGGTTGACATGATTGTAAAAAACATCCATAACACAGCCACTAAACAATTTTGCCGCACCGCTTTTAGTGCCTGCGCGCCATGATTTTTTAGGCAGAGGAATATGGTTTGGCACCACCGGTGTAAACATTTGAAAATCAGCAAGCTTACGCAAAAAAGCAAGTTTGCTAGTGCTAAATTTTGCTGCCAGCGAGTCAAATTTGAGTAATTGTACTGTGCGCAGCATTGACCCGAAAACTTTTAATCGCCCGTAGTGAGGCAGAATCTCAGTAAACGAAAAACGCAAGACCATGCGCAAAAGCCCATTGCGGCGGGCCGCCAGATGCGGCCTAGCCCCATCGAGGATGGCCTCATAATTGACACCTGACGGACACGCTGTTTGACAGCCAAGACAACCAAGGCAAGATTCAAGATGCTCAGCTGCTCGTGGTGCCAGCTCGCCGCCCTGCTCTTGCCATTTAGCCAGCAAATAAATACGACCACGCGGCGACTCCATTTCTCTACCCGTAGCCAGATAAGTCGGACATGCAGGTAAACACAGGCCACAGTGAATGCAGCTGTCGAGCAGTTCTTGACTGAGCGTAGCCTCGCCGGCGCCAATTTTGATCACGCTATCGTTGCTAGACAAAAGTCACCTGCGGATAAAGCGTCGCAGCAGGGTCAAATTTTTCTTTTAAACGCCCAAGCAATAATTCCAGAGCAGGTTGCGTCTTACGCATGCGCCTTGAGCTAAAACGGTATGGTCCACGCTGAGCTGCCACCACCAGTGATTCCCAGTCAGCCAGAGCACTGCCGTCATTTCTTTCGCGGCATTGATTTAAAATCTTCGATATCACAGCCAGGTCTCGATCTACCCCAGTGTCACTGTCGCAGTGCAAATAAAGCCTGCCCGAAGACGGCCTGATTCGGAGCAGCCCGCGATCTCTAATAGAAATCAAACTATCGAGAATGCCACGAATGAGCGAAAGTGAAGCGGCAACTTCTACACCAAATATGGTGCTGCCAAAGTTAGTTGTCAGAGAGGTCCGCGCCGCATTTTCATCAACCAACTGCCATTTTAAAGTTGTCAGAGCTGCCTGTACCTGTATCGATACATCACCCACCAGCTCTGCCGGACCGCTAATTTGAATATAAAGTTGATAGCTGCGACCGCCGGTATCATCAACTTCAATAATTTCCAGAGCTGAGAGCGGCAAGCCGGTTGCTAAAAGCCTGGCACAAAGTGCGAATAATTCCGCTGCATGCATAGCGGTTGCACAAAAATTGACCGTCTTCTCAGGAATGGCATAAAGGCGCAAGTAAGCTAAATATGGCAAAGCCAATGAGCCCTGAGAACCAATAATCAATTTGCCTACATCAAAACCAGTAACGTTCTTAAGCACGCGGCCGCCAGTCTTTAAAATGTCGCCTTCACCATAGACAGATTCAAGACCAAGAATTTGACTGCGCAAAAAGCCATAACCATTTTCGAGATAGCCTCCATCACCACGCAAAATCAATTCGCACAGTGTGAGCGAACCTGAAGCAAATGTGTCAACCGGAAAAAATTGACCATGCGATGCCAGCTGATTATTGAGCTCTTTGACAGTTAGACCTGTCTGGCAGGCAATCACCAGATCACTGGAAACATGTTCGCGGGTGCCGGTCAAAGCCGAAAAATCTATGAAAATATGATCGCGATTTGCCCCTGAGCCTGTCCTAAATAAATCTGAACCAAATAAATCAGCATCAAATGTGCCTGCATAAAAAGCACATTTCGGGCCATATTGGCTTTTAAACAGCAATCGCAGTTGATCTTCGGAAGTGGGTCTAACTTCGTACCAGATCATTTCTTCAGCGTCGGCGACCGAACCGACCTTATGCACTCCGTTTTTTTCAACGGAGCAAACTTTGCTCAATGCAAATGTATCGGTAGGCATCTAATGAATCTTAGTGCACAAACGGCAGTTAGCACAATATAGCCAAAGCATATGTCGGCAAACTGCTAAAATTCACATGCTCCATTGAAAATACAGTTAATCAAACAAATCAAATTAATCAGACCTACCAAATCAATCAGACCTACCAAACCTATGGCCCGCAACTTAATTTTGATCTCAGGTTATTACGGTTTCGATAACCTGGGCGATGAAGCCATTCTCGAACAGCTAATCGGCGAAGTGCGCAGCGCCGCCGGTAATAATGATGAAATAGTGGTGCTCTCCAATAATCCACAAGCTACCAGCCGCACTTTCGGCGTGCGCAGTGTCAACCGTTGGCAAATGCTCGCTTTGCCCACGCTGATGGCGCAAACACGGCTGTTTATCAGCGGAGGCGGCGGCCTCTTTCAAGCCACGCAGTCAATTAAATCGATTATTTACTATGGCGGCCTGATTGCCGAAGCCCGCATGCTCGGCGCCGAAACCATGATTTATGCCCAAGGTATCGGCCCTCTCAAAACAAAATTAAGTCAAAATCTAACCAAACAAGCTCTACGTTTTGCGCAACACATCACAGTCAGAGACGACAGCTCGCAGTCGCTGCTCCAGTCGTGGCAGCTGCGCTCAAAGCGCACCGCTGACCCCGTCTGGGCCCTCGAGGCTTCCCCCCTGCCCCCAGATGTGCAACATTTCCTCGACAGTGCGCGCACAGGCCCAATCGAGCAATTGGTCGGTCTTTCATTGAGAACCGGGGGAGGATTCAGCCAGACCCATCTGCAAAAACTTGTA
>CASBPX010000221.1 GCA_949127735.1 Candidatus Obscuribacterales bacterium
ATATTGCATTAAAAAGTGCTTTTCTGGCAGAATCTAACCAGTAAGCACGCCTTCCCCCGAGAAGCAATTTGAAGCCAGCTCAATTTAAGCCAGCAATAAGTGTCTTCAACTGGCTTGCCGCCACATGCATGGTGGCCTCTTGCGCGGCGCCAGTAGCAGCCAGAGCGCGGCCGGTAACGCCAAGTCAAAACCAGGCCGATGCGATTATTTACAACGCCCGCATATACACGGCCTCTGATGCCGGTTGGCAGAGCGCTATAGCCATTAAAGGTGGAAAAATATTGAAAGTCGGCAGCGATGCCGAGGTTAAAAACCTGACCGGAGCACAGACAAAGGTGCAAGACGGTGAGGGCCGATTGATATTGCCTGGCCTGCACGACTGCCACGTGCACTTAGCAGAAGGTGGAGCCGAGCTTCTACAGTGCCGCTTGAACTCAGCCACCAATCAAGGTGAAGTGCTGGAGCTTTTGAAAAAGTGGGCCGCAGTTAAACACCCAGGTGACGACAAATACAAATGGATACTGGCGGCAGGGCTGCCGCTACCGGCTGTGGCTGCGGCTCCACTAACTTGCCAAATTTTAGATAGCGTTTCGAGCACGCGGCCGCTGCTTGTTTATGCAGAAGACGGACACTCTGCCTGGCTCAATAGCAAAGCCATGCAAATGGCAGGCATCACTGCGGCGAGCACTGCGCCATGTGGTGGCATCGTCGAATTAGATTTAAATGGCCAACCAACCGGATGCTTGCGTGAAGGAGCACTGGCTCTGGTGCAAAAAGTATTGCCAGTTTTGTCATTGAAAGAACGCAGCAATGCTCTGGCCAATGCTATCGCTCTGGCAAATTCTTTTGGTATCACATCAGCTCAAGATGCTCACGCCAACGAAGAAGTGCTCACAGCTTATTATGATTTGGCCAAGCGCAAAAAACTAAATTTGAAAGTGGTGGCAGCTTTGCACACCGGCGTAATGACGCCCAAAGCCTATGACCGGCTAGAAAAACAAGCAAAGAAATATTCTCAGTATCCGCGTCTGCAGGCGCACTCGGCCAAAATATTTGCCGATGGTGTGGTGGAATCACACACAGCTGCACTTCTCACACCATACTTAGACCAGCCGGAGAAGCGCGGCGACCTCAATTATTCACCTGAAGAATTGAAAGCAATCGTCAAAGAATTAGATCGTCGTGGATTTCAAATTCATATACATGCCATTGGTGACCGAGCAGTGCAGACAGCACTGGATGCCTTTGAAGCAAAGAACACAACCAACGATTTACGCCACCAGATTGCTCACTTGCAACTGGTGCACCCTGATGATTATGGCCGATTCAAAGCTCTAAATATCACCGCTAACTGCCAGGCCGCCTGGGCCTTTCAAGATAAGTACATTAAAGACCTGACGGCGCCTTTGCTGGGTGACGAGCGTATGTCGCGGGTGTATCCGTTTGGCAGCTTGAAGAACGCCGGCGCAAGATTAGCTGCCGGATCGGACTGGACCGTCTCAACTCTAAACCCGCTGGATGCCATGCAAGTGGCGGTGACAAGACAGAGTTATGAATTAGCAATTAAAGATGCAAAAAACTTTGAAAAGTTAAAATTTGAAAAGTTAAAACAAGAAGCGCCGCTTAACGCTGAGCAAAAAATTGCGCTTCAGGATATCGTAGGCGCCTACACTACAGGTGGTGCATACGTTAATCACAGCGAGGGGCAGACCGGTAGCTTGGAAGCGGGAAAGACTGCAGATTTAGTGATGTTGGATAAAAATATATTTGAGCTGCCGGTGACCGAAATCGCCGGGGCTAAAGTTGTTTGGACGATGGTTGACGGGGATGTGGTCTATGAGGGAATAAACTTTAACTAGGTCAATACAAACATTCCACATTTCGCCAAAATTGCGCAACGCATTCGCTCATCGCTAGTGTCAATACGGCAGAAACTGGCATGAGCGGTCAAAGACGCAGTATGGGAGTGTGTATCTACTCCTGAAACAGCGCATCTCAAAACGTTTAAAAATGCAATACTTATTTCTATGATGAACAAGATCCCCCCAAATTCGATAGGCTTTCTCCAGTGGGCCATATACGACACCGCAGCCAAGGCGCTTTTATCGAGCGGTGAGAAGACTTTGCAAATTAGCGATATAAAAATCAAGGTTGTTGAAGACTTGTTTGACAAGCAAATTAATTTGGACGGACGCTTTACTTTCAGTCTTACCGATGCCGCTGACATACTAGAAACACCAGACTCCGATGGGTTTGGCTTAAGTGGTCGGCATGCCGACTACGAGTCGTTTGCATGGGAGTGGTTTGAAGTAGACAACTTTGGCCATGCAAATAAATTACAGGAGTCAGGCGAGCTATGCTTTGATACGAAGCACACGCCTAACGGAAGGGAGATCCATCGCATGGAGTTTCTAACAGATGTCTCTATTCGAATATCTCGAATGGACGTCAGTGTTTCAACCGAGCCTGCATGGAGAATGAACATAGTCAAAGGCTCAGTCATATGTTGGCCGACTCTTTTTGAAGGCGAATTGCAATGTTTTTAGATACAAAGATTTGGATGCCTTGGCTCAGAAGGAATAACAATGCTAAGCAATAGCAAAATCCACCATGTAGCCATTATCTGCTCTGACTATGAAGTCTCCAAGCGCTTCTACACACAAATACTTGGTTTTGAAATTTTGCAGGAAGTCTATCGCGAGAATCGACTTTCATTTAAACTTGATTTGAAAATCGCCTCGCACAGCCAGATTGAATTATTTTCGTTTCCAAGCCCGCCTGCGCGAGTGACGAATCCGGAAGCTTGCGGTCTGCGCCATTTGGCTTTCGAAGTGGAAGATGTAGCGGCAGTTCTAGAAAAGCTTCGTGCTGCAGGGATCACAGCCGAGGATATTCGCGTGGACGAATACACCAATCGGAAGTTCACTTTCTTTTACGATCCAGATAACCTGCCGCTCGAAATTTACCAGTGTGGTCCTCAGCACATCCATCCAACGTTGTACAATCGATAATGACCTGAGGTGTCACGCACTTGCGGAACCCAGTCGTTCAGCCGAATCAGCAAATAGGGCAACTCACCGCCGCCCCTGAATAATGCCTGCTCCATAAGCGCTGCCGCGAGAGCGCTCATCAAGCTCCAAAAGCAGTGTCGGCAATTGAACTGAGACAGGAAACCAATTTTACCGAAAAGTTGATTTTACCGAAAAAGTTGATCTCTTTCAGAGCGCTGTGCTATTGCACAGTGCTTCGATAACATGACGGCACTAAAGTCGTCATGTTATCAACGGAGCAACACTTATGCTTAGAAGACGCAGCGAAGCTAAAAACTACATTCCGCTTATCGCGACGCAACCTTGAAGCTAACTCTCTGTGTTTCATGTGGCAACACCAGAGCTAAACGAAAAGCTTAAAGGCTATCGGAACTAGAAATAAAAACGGATCCTCAAATACCTCAGCCATAGGTCAGATTTATGCCTCCATTCTCCTTTCTTTGTGCTACACTTACAATGATTATAAAATCGGTGACAAGAGCCCTCGGGCTCTCCCTGCAGAGGGTAGCCGGTTCTTTTTTTTGGAAGCTTTTCAGGGCAGGGCCAAAACGGCGAGTAAACCAGCTTTGAATTATCTGTTTGCAGACGAGGCTGGAAACTTTGATTTTTCCCCAAGCGGTTCAAAATACTTCATTGTTACGGCAGTCACAATGCCGAATCTTGCTTTAGGTGTCGACCTTCTCAATTTGCGCCATTTATTGACTTACGAAGGGGCTTCGCTAGCACATGACGGCTTTCATGCTAGTGAAGACAGGCAGGCGATTAGAGATCGTGTATTTGAGCTAATTTCTGCCCATGAAATTCAAATTGACGCTGTCGTGTTTGAAAAGAAAAAGGCTAAGCCAAGAATTGCAGCCAATGAGGCGTACTTTTATCAACTAACCTGGCATCTCCTTTTCAAGCATCTTGCTGTCAGATGTTTTCCTGACAATGAGCCGGGGCTCGTCATAGCGGGCTCACTGGGAACCAAAAAAAAGCTAAAAAGTTTTAGTAAGGCGCTTGTAAGTGTGGTCAACCAGCACCGACATCCTGACCTAGTTAAAACTGTGTCTTGGTCGGCATCCAGTCATCCCTGTTTACAGGTTGCAGACTACTGTTGCTGGGCCATACAAAGAAAATTGGAGCAGGGCGACGACAGATCGTTTTTATTGATACAGCCGAAAATTTTGTCGTGCTTCGAACCATGCCGTCGCAGCTCAACCAACTATTATTAGGCTCAAGTAATATCGTATACTTACAGATTAAAACACTTAGATGCCATGGGGAATGTTTATGTCGTTGCGAAATATGGTTTGTGCGGCGACTGCTAGCGGTCTCTTAGCGCTCGGCACCACCTCTATTTTTGCGCAGGCCACAGCACCGCAGCAACCATATCTGGTCATGCGCGATAGCAGCAAAGTTTCACCGACTTTAGGTACAACCACATCTGAAAAAAGTTTGATTGCTTATTTTGGTGCGAAAAATGTCAAACGCCAGTCAGTACATGTAGCTGAAGGAGAGACGGCTGACGGCACAGTTATTTATCCAAACGACACTAAGCGCAAAGTCTCATTTATCTGGAAAGACGCAAAAAAACGCGATTTCGCCGAAGTCATTCGCATCGAAGACAAGCCTAGCCTCTGGCGACTGACCAACGAAATTACCACTGGCACCACTCTAGTTGAACTTGAAAAATTGAACGGTAAATCCTTTAAACTTTCTGGCTTCGATTGGGACTATGGTGGCAATGTTCTCTCTTGGAACGGCGGCAAACTAGATTCGATACTCAAATCAAAATCGGGCAAAGTGAGCGCCACTGTAAGTTTGGCACCGGTCGGAACCAATACCCCCGAAGAACTGATTGGGGATCGAGAAATACTTTCAAATAAGCCCAGTATGCGCAAATTGAACCCGGTTGTGGCCGTGATAAACATACTGGCACCGTGATGTTAGTAAGTTACTAGCCCGTCAAAAGTAGTGCACCAGTGAATGACAAACTGATCACCTTCTATAGCGGCTCTGGAAAAGATAGTTCAGGTAGAACCATAGAATCTATCTGGCAATTCGATTACGACCGTTTGGAGAGCGTACACGATTACATTCAGTGGCTATTTCCATCGAGCAAACGCAGCAACTTCAACTGGAGCGCACCGATACTCGATTTCGAGACAATCCAGTTTTTCAATGCCAGCGCAGATCTGAAAGACCGCCTGCGCAAGTCATTACTGTTGATGCTAGACTTTTACGGCCTTGAATTCGATGCCACCGCCTCTAGTGCAAATACTATTCAAAAAGCCGCGCACTACAGCGAACGTAAAAACATCTGGCAAAGCAAGCAACTCGGTCTTCCCAATCACAACTTGCTACGCCTGACACGCATACTCGAAGCATTGCAGGTGCTGGGTTTCGCCAATGAAAGCCTGGCAGTATTTAAGTGTCTTGAACAAATTCAAGACGAAGAGCCAAATAAAATTTCGGACAAGACTTTGCATTATTGGCGAGCTGCTGCCGGTGCAACCGCTCACAGGAAGTAAGCATTTTGCACTCGATGTTCGTGCTATTGCTGATTTTATTCTCCTGCCAGAGTGCTCTGGCGGCAATGGTGGCATTAAACTTTCCCAGTCGTGCCTCGCTGGCCGAAATTCTATACTGGCCCAAAGCTGATCACTCAGTGCGCCGCGCCCGAGTCGTGGCTCAAGGTGATGTTCATATTCCCGACAATATCAATCTTGAGGTCAACCTCACATTTGATGGTCAACAACAGATGAAACCAATTGAACAACTGAGCCGACTGCGTGTTACGACCTTTTGCGCCTCACAACTCGACTTCGAAGACGAACAATTGGCGTACATCAAAAACTTCAAATATCTGCACACCTTAAATCTTGATCAAACTATGATCAGCGACAAAGCGCTAACCGTTATTGGCAATAATTTCAAAGAGCTGGCTACACTGCGTGCCAGTGGTACAAACATAACAGGTACAACCATGGCCAGTTTAAGTCAACTAAAAAAACTGCGTCATCTTGATTTAAGTGCTTCGGCTCTAAAGCCAGGCACTCTTGCCAAACTTAAACCAATCATGCCAAACCTCATCGATTTACGTTTAGGCCGCACCGTGCTCAACAATGAAGAATGTGCAAGTCTGATCAATTTGAGCAATGCCACCATCCTCGATATTTCTTTCAATCGCAAAATTGATAACAAATGCATGGCTTATCTGTCGTCACTGAAAAACCTGCAGCGTCTATCTATAAACGATACCGGAATTAACGACAAAATCTTACCAATGCTTTTGAAATTACCGAAGCTGAACACGGTTACCATCAGGCCCAAAGAGTTCTGGCACGACGGGCAAAGCAGAAGTAAATTCAAGCACATTCGATTCGTCGATGTGGTTGCAAACTCACATTTTCCGGCTGAGGCGCTGTCACCGCTGCATTAGCAATTTCAATTGCCACTCTTCCTCTTAAATACAACAAAATCATTGATGCGCTCCTTCTCTTCATATGCCGAAAGCGCGCGGTCGAAGCCGTACTTGCGCAAATACACAAGTAGATCAAAATCTGCCGGCATGGCATAACAGTTACGCATACGACAGAGCACCACCACTGGTTGTCTTTTGTTAGCATCCGCCACCAGATTGTCAACCATGGCCTGCACCTCAGCTTCAACAGCCGCAAGCCGTTCGGCCTTTTTATCATTAGCATCTATTTGAATATGACTCTTTTTGTATTCCAACATCGGCAGATAGAACAGCCACAAATAGCGCGAGCCGGGCACAAGCTGTGCGTCTGCGGCGTAAACATACCAGGGGCAATCTGATGTATCTAAATATAAGACCTGTTCGCAGGGTCGGGCATAATTGCCAATTTTTCGCTGCCAACCGGTGAGCACTTCAAGTTTTTGATGCACACTGGTCATCCACAAACCGGCTCCCATCGTTACGAGCAGTGAACAGCCCGAAATAAACCAAAATCTAAATTTGACTGCACGAATTTTATGCGCCAGAGAAATATACAAAAGCAGTAGTGCCGATAAAAGCATCGAAATGCCGTGATAGGTCCAGCCTTTGTGCTGCATCTCTACTAATACAAAACCAGCTGCCAGACTCATTATCACGGGTAAAGCAAGCGCACGGGGAGGGCGGCAAAACGCTGCCACCACCAGCGATGCTATGACGAAGGCAAGTACTGGCCACCAATAAACATTGGCCATCGAAAATCCGGCCAGGTTAAAAGCAGAATAAGCGCTGAGCAGCAAAGGCGTCACAATGCCAAAGAAAACCTCTCGGGCACTTTGTGGCATCAATAAAAAATAGAGACCATAAAGCAAAAGCACTGCTACTGTTGCTAAAACCTCAGTGCTACGAAGAGCAGCCAGCTTCACAGCTCTGCTCTTTGTCGTAATTAACCAAAAAAGTTCGCAAGCGACAGGAATGATGGCAAAGTAAAATTTGAGCGCCAAACCGAGGCCGAAAGCTGCTCCGCAGAGCAAAGCTAAAACGTTTTTTCTCGCTTCACAGTTTTGATAACGAGACCAACGCAAAAAGAAAAACGGCAGCCAGACAAGAGCAAAGAAATGCTCGCGCTGGCCAAAATCGTATGTCACCATGGCATTTGTTAACGCGCCAGACACTAGAACGGGGCCAAAAAAGCGTTTGTAATCTTGCGTAAGACAGTCTCTCAGTATGGCTGCTGTCATGAATGTGGCGGCCACGCTGACTATTCCCATAAATAGTGAACCAGCAGTCATTAAAGACAAACCGCTAAGACGAGCCAGCAGTGCCGGAAAGACATTCAAAAACATAATCAATGGCGGGTTGACGTCAACAAGATCAAGAAATGGAATCTGGCCGCTAAATACCAGCTGACCGCACTGCAAATACATGGCCACGTCGCCGGTTATGGCGTCAGGTATGGCGCAATGCCAGGCTGCCGTCAAAACGTCGATCAGCAGTGCCACGCCTAACCACGCCTTAAAATTGCCGGCGTCAGCGGGCCAAGTTTGTGATTCGTGAGCTGAGTCTAAAGGCAACTATTGAGCCATCCATTTTTACTTTACGTGCGCAGGCGGTGCGTTAGACAATAATAGTGGAATAATGCCGGCGGGGGTCAAATGTCAGACAGCCGCGACAATATAACTGGCCGGTCGGTTTCGCTGCAGCACGAAAACCGCGGACCTTTTGCGGCCGGAGATATTATCAATGGCAGCTACAAAGTCGAGGCATTTCTTGGCCAGGGCGGCATGGGTTTTGTCTACCGTGTCGAACACCTGGCTATGAATCGCCAGCTGGCGCTCAAGGTGCTGCGATCAGACCAGGTGACGGAAACCGCCTGGCGGCGTTTTCAGACCGAGGCTCAGGCCATTGCCCGGCTCGATCACATTAATATCGTCAAGATCTACGACATGAGCCATTCTGAAAATGGGCTGCCGTATTACACCATGGATTTGCTCACCGGCGAGTCGCTGGCAGAGCTACTCAGTTATCTTGATATTTTACCGCTCAAACAAGCGCTTCCGATTTTTCGTCAAGTTTGCGCCGGTCTGGCTTATGCCCACGAACGCGGAATCATTCATCGCGATATCAAACCGGCCAACATAATGTTGCTTAGCCAGAGCAATCGTGCGGGCGGCAAAATCGTAAAAATTGTAGATTTTGGTATTGCCAAATTGACTGCCATCGATGGTGGTGCCAGCCAGGGCGTCACCCGGCCAGGTGAAGTATTCGGCAGCCCGCTTTACATGAGCCCCGAGCAGTGTGCCGGCAGTGCTGTTGATCATCGCACTGATATTTATTCAGTTGGTGTGACCTTCTTTGAAATTCTCACCGGCAGCACTCCATTTGCTGGAAACACCGCTGTTGAAACAACCATGATGCACCAATCGATGGAAGCACCGACACTCAATTCGCAGGTGAGCGGCAGCAATTTTCAGTTTCCGTCAGAGCTTGAGCGCATCATTGCTAAATTGCTGCGAAAAGCTCCAGAAAAGCGTTACCAGTCGCTGGCAGAAACCGCAAGCGATTTACTTAGCCTGCAGCAGTACATTGACAGTGCATTGGATAGTGCATTAGATGCACCTACACCTGCTTTCAGCAGGCCAGCCATTGCTAGAGCAATTGAAACAACAATTAGTTCGGAAGACAAAAAAACTCATGCATCGGCCGAAAATCGCATGAAAATTATTGGCCTGGCACTGTTTCTCTTATTAGGTGCAGCTGCTATCACAGCTACTTTCAGCCTCTGGCCGCAGCTGACGGAAAAGAAAGTGGTGGCACGAAAGGCGCCGCCAGCGAGCACGGGCACAGCAGAACCGTTGCCATTAAAAAGCATATACCAGACGGAGATCGATAATAAAACACCCTTTTCCACTGTCATCAAAAAGAACGGTCAGTCCATTCGTCATTTTGAATTTCCCAAAGATTTTTCAGTTGGTTTTCTCCAATATTCAGACCACGATACATTTGCTACCACCATGGCCCGTGGCCCGCGTGATGTGCCTTATCATGCCAATCTTGAACTTACCGTGAGCGGCGACGCTACGCAATATCCGGCTATTCTCAAGCGTTTTCAGCATGGTGATTTAAAAAATTTTAAAAGCAAGAGCATTGAAGGCAATAACGAAATGGTTAAAAACATTTCGCAGGTTACTTCGATTCACAGACTCGAGCTGGCCGGCAACGATATTGATGACGGCTGCCTCGCGGCCATGTCAAAGTTAACCGAATTAGAAGCACTTGATATTACCGATACCAAAATTACAGGCACTGGTATGGCAAGAGCCCCTTTAATAGGGCAGCTTGTCAGTCTCAACTTTAATCACGATAACAAAGTCTCGCCCTTGCTTGACGCCCTGCGCCATACAAAAAAGATCGAGCGCTTGTATCTGGATAAGACTGCTGTCAGCGCCCATGACATTGAGAGCCTGAGCACCATGCCAAACTTAGAAATTTTGACACTGAGCAACAACGATTTGCGCAATGGCGATCTGGCACCGCTTGTTAAACTGAAACATCTCAAAAGTCTCGATTTGAGGCGCAATCACCAGCTAACTTGGGCGTCGAGCCCGATTTTTATACAAATGCCCCATTTGACCAAACTATATTTGAGCCTGGCAGACTGGTCGCCGAAGCTGAAACATAAGCTGCAAAAGGCATTGCCGCACTGCTCGATTAAAAATATAAGCAAAGCTCACTGGTCTCCTGATAGTAAAAACGCCGATTGAGTTCAAAAGCGCATAAAATAGTAAAGTCATTGTCAGAGTTAATGAATGCCAGAGCACAAGTTTCAGCGGCCGAAGAGCGGTACCCTCCTTACAATTAAAGAGGGTGACACTTTTGCCGGCTCTTATCGCATTATCAGTCAGATCGGACATGGGGGTATGGGAGCCGTTTACCGCGTGCATCATGCCTTTCTTAATCGTGAATTTGCCCTCAAGACCATTCCACCAGATGAAGTAACGAAAGAGAGTTGGGCGCGCTTTCAGATGGAAGCTAAGTCGGTAGCCAAACTCGAACATAAAAACATGGTCAAAATTTACGACCTTGGCATAGCCGATGGAAAATACCCTTATTACGTTATGGATTTGCTTGAAGGCGAATCAATGGCAGAATTGCTAAAAAGGCAAGCGACCATATCTTTAAGCGATGCACTGGAAATTTTTGGCCAGATCGCCGATGGTCTCAACTTTGCTCACGAGCGCGGCTTTGTGCATCGCGATATCAAGCCGGCCAATATTATGCTGACTTATGACAAAGGTGCCACCAAACCAACAGTCAAAATTCTCGATTTTGGTATCGCCAAATTGGCCACGCCTACCGGCCAAGACTGTGCCGCCACTACCAATACCGGCGCCATTTTCGGCAGCCCTCTCTATATGAGCCCCGAGCAGTGCCGCGGCGCTGAAGTCGATCCGCGTTCTGATATTTATTCGGTTGGTTGCGCGCTATATGAAACCCTCACCGGAGCGCCGCCATTCATGGGCGACAGCGCACTTATAACCATGGTCAAGCACCAGAAAGAGATACCGCTGAAGTTGCGAGAAGCATCATTAGGCAAAGATTTTCCTGAAGGAATAGAAGTAGTCGTTGCCAGACTTTTGGAAAAAGAAAAAGAAGATCGCTATCAATCTTTGACCGAGCTGGCCAGAGATTTACAAGCTGTTAAATCCGGCAAACCGCTTGCTATACCATACGCTTATCGCAAGCCTAAAGCCGATCTATATGAAGACGATCAAGATTTCGAAGATGATTCTGAAGAAGAAAATGGCCAGTCATCAGGCATGCCTAAAGTTGTAATTGTGGCCATTGTCGTGGCGACTATATTACTTCTGGCAGCGACAGTGCTTCTTATCTATGTGCTCAGCACTGGTGGTCAGGGCATAGGCCTTTAGCCGCGGATTTATTGGGGAGATTTTTGTGCCTTCCGACAAAGTCAGGGGAGTTTTACTGGCAGGAGCGGCGGCGGCACTTTTCGGCGCCAGCACACCGCTCGCCAAGGTGCTTACAGGAGAGGTAGACGCCATTTTATTGGCCGCACTGTTTTATCTAGGCAGTGGCATTAGCTTCAGCCTTATTGCTTTGATAAAGCGCCTGGCTGCAAATAAAAATCAAGGTAAAAATAAAAGTAATAGTAACGGTGCTGCCATTAGGAAGCGCGACCTGCCTTATCTTGCCTTGATAGTAGCCACGGGTGGAATCGCGGCACCAGTGCTACTGATGACTGGTTTGCGACAGTGCAGTGGCACCAGTGCTTCACTGCTGCTTAATTTAGAGACCGCTTTCACAGCCGTGATTGCCTGGATTTTTTTGCGCGAAAATTTTGATCGTCGACTGATTCTCGGCGTCATCGCTATCACCGCTGGAGGTGCCGTACTTTCTTTCAATAATAGTAATGTTAAGCCTGACATTGCTTTCAATGTTGGCAGCGTTTTTGTTGCTCTGGCCTGCCTTTGCTGGGCCATAGACAATAATATTACGCGCCAGGTCGCGACTATTGAGCCGAGCCAGATTGCTCTGATCAAGGGGCTGGCCGCCGGTTGCGTCAACTTCACTTTAGCAATGATGTTACATCAGACAGTGCCTGCGTGGCCTATTGTAGCCGCAGCTATGGTGATAGGCTTTCTCGGTTACGGCGTTAGCCTTGTGCTTTATGTGCTGGCTCTGCGCTATTTGGGCAGCGCTCGCAGCAGCGCTTATTTTGCCACAGCTCCTTTTATAGGGGCCATGCTTTCCATTATCTTACTGCACGACCCGGTGGGGCCAGGTCTTCTGATTGCGACAGTGCTTATGGCCGCGGGCGTTTATTTGCACATCAGCGAACACCATGAGCACTGCCATCAACATGAATCTCTAGAGCACGAGCACGAACATGTGCACGACATTCATCACAGGCATATTCACCTGCCCGAAGTTGAGCCTGTGGGCGGCCTAGACAGCGGAGTAAGCCACAGTCACAAGCACAGTCACGAAGCGCTAGAACATAGCCATGCGCACTATCCCGATTTGCATCATCGTCATGAACATAGTTAATTTCACCAATAAGTCGCACTATTCAGTCGCACTATTCAGTCGAAACGCATACGCAATAAATGTCGCTCACTGTCTAATACACGTGTGCGCGCGTGGAACATGCGTCCGTTATCAATTAACAGAATAGTCTGACGTGGCAGGTTAAACGACAGAAACCACTGTTCATTATTCAACAGCAGCTGCAACTCGTCTACCGCCGTTAATTGCATCGGGCTCAATTTTTCAAATACCAAAAGCTCGTGGCGAAAACGAAAATTGCCAAAAGCGTCAAGCAAAGGTACAGAGACGGTTTCTTGGCCAGCAAACTGACGAAATTCAGCTGGCACAGTAATAGTGAAAAAGCTTTTGCTCAAAGTCTCTTTACTTTCAAGCGAAAGAGCCGGCCAAAAACTTTTGCTGTCGAGCAGCTGGGTGATGCCACCACCGAGCCGGTCTTCGTGCACCACGTATAGTGCTACATATTGAGGTGGAGGCACTTCGAAGCTGGCGTCGGTATGCATCGGAAATTCACGCAGCGTGTGCGACCTTGTGCCGGTCTGTTGATCGATACTGGAATCATATTTGACGTCCCACACCTGGCGGCCGCTGTGGTCGTGACTATGAGGTGCACCCAAACTCAATTGATTAACCAGCTTGAGCAGAACCTCACCCTTGTCGGCAAAATCAAGGGCAATTGCAGCGTAACCGCTGACTGACAGCGCTCCCCGATAAGCATTTAAATCGAACGGCCGGCCATAAGCGAGACTAAACTTTGTCGCCGGCGCTTTAATTGTCTTTATCGCCATTGCTCTCAAGACCTCAAATCACTGATTCTTACAACTTTTTGCGCCGTAGAACTGCGAGTCAGTTTATCCATTTCCACAAATTCGACAGACAATAAAAATAGATTATCGTCAGGGTGAATCCAGGTTTCCACGGCACTTCTAATTAACTGTCTGTCGGCTTGACGCTTGCCTTCGCCCTTACCAGATGGCTGGGATACCACTAAAAAACGTGCTTGATCAAGCTTTTTCACAGGGTCATAAGTCAATTCTACTTGATAATCGAGCAGCAAATCTTTGTTCTCTCCCAGCAGATTTGTAAACTCACTCAAATAATAATACTCGCCCCCGAGCTGAAACGAGCCTTCCACTCGCCCGGCCAGCTCGAAGGCTCCGAGGCTATCGTTCTCACTAAAGCCACAAGTACTGGGGGCCTGGCAAAACCGGGCGCGGTCGCCGCAATCGTAACGTACAAGTGGGTTTCGACTGCGCACCAAATTGGTTAAAACCATGCGACCATAGCCATCAGCATCGGGTTCGACAATTTCTAAATGCATCAGTTGCCGCCCATAAAAATAAACACCTAAAGGCAACGCATCTGGTTTGAATGCCCAGATGCCGCTTTCAGCAGAGCCAAAAATGCCGCTGAATTTTTCACTGCCCAACGCTTGCCGCAAATATTCCATTTTATGCGCCGGCATGGCCTCGCCGCCAAAAATTATGTGGGGAAATTTGATTTCGACATTGGCAAATTGTTGTTTAACCGACTCGACGTAGCGCGCAAACTGCAACAAGCGAGAGGTGTTGCCCATCAGCGTGTTGGCGCCAAACCTTAAGGCTATTTCTACAGCAGTTAGATCTGGACATTGAGACGACACAGGCAAAGTGGTGGCTCCAGCGTGCTCGCAAAAATAATTGAAGATTTCGGCAGAGCGATACATCATAGTGCTGCCAAATAAATTTAGCGCCACCATGTTCGGCGAAAATATCTCACTGTGGAGCAGATACGGCAAAAGTTTTTGTCTTTGAAATTGATTCTCGACAATGGCGGTTGGATAAAATAAAAGTTGATTGGTGCTACCACCTGTGGGGCTCCAGTAAATACCTTTCTGGAAAGCAGGATCGGCCTGAGCTGTAGTTATCAGATTATATAGTTCAGTTTTACCAGTAGTCGGTATTTGGGCAAAACTCTGCACGCCTTGCAGCCTTTCAAGGTAAAAGCTGTGCTCTTTAGCAAGCTGAAAAATTTCGTCTTTGGTGTAGAGGCGGCAGGGCATTGTTAATTACTCTATGAAGAAATAACAGGAAAAAGAATGGTGCCGCCTCCGGACACATTGACGATATCGCCTGAAGAGGCGCGATAAATTCCGGGGCCGAAAAAATTGTCATCGAGACAGAGCAATGTACCCACAACATTCATTTCTATATTTTCTGGGCCACTAACCGGGCCGCTAATCTGTTGCTGTAAAATAGGAAAGCGCTTCTGCACCACTACTTTTTGCAAAACATAATGCTGATGAGCTTGGTTACTCAGAGCGGAACGCCATTGCAGCGCTGACATATTTCCACCAAACAAAATTCCTTCGCCTTTACCGAACAAATTTGGTTTTAACAACCACTCGTTGGGTTTAGCTAAGGCCTCTTCCACTTGTTGCGCTGCTTGCGAGATTACATAAGTAGGCGCTATGTGCCTGGTGAGCAATTCGATTTGTTCAGCTTCGAGGTAGTCGCTAAGTATGTCTGGGCGCTGAAAAAGGGCTAAAAATCTTTTGTCGTGAATCAAAAAAATAGTGCGCAAATCGTTTAACCAGTGCCGCTGCGGTATGGCCATAACTAGCTCAGTCACTTGCTTACAGGTGTTCGAGCTAAGAATTTCATCCTGATGCAATTCCAATACCAAGCCACTCAGACTGCCTTCGACCGGCACTATTTCATATCCCAGTCGCTTCAGCTCATAGTTGAAGAAGTGAATATCCCAACCTCGCTCGCGGCCTTTCCACAAACAGACTTTAGAGCCAGGGGCAAAGCGGCTGACAAAACAATTGAGCATTTGATCCATCCATCCGCCCGTTCCATCTGCATGGCGGGCTCGGTCAAAAAGTTCACCTGCGGCTTGATGCAAATAAAGGCTGATGAAATAACCATTTAAGGGAAAACGAGCGTTAATTTCACAGATCTGGATGTTATCGTCCAGAGCATGCAAAAAATCTGGTCGATAGCTGCCGACGGCGTATTCGGGCTCTTTGGCATCGATGAGCTGTAATAGTTTAGTGGCTGATTCGGGCAGACTAATCAGTTGTTGCAGCCTTTGATCAATAAAATAGTTTTGTACAAGCAATTTTATGCATTTATGCAAAGCCTTTTGCAAAGCGTGCTGAAGCTTGTAGTGCTCGGCATCTATAGCCACAGGATAGGGGTTGAAAGTGCGGCAGTACCAGCCTGGATTATTGCCCTGTAAAGCCAGCTGGTTATTAAGAAGATCGCTCTGCAGGCGCCACTCTTGCGTCAGATCAAGGCCTGGAGCAGGCAACAATTGTCGTAAAGGCGGCATATTAGACATTGAAGACACGTGGAATAGTAAAAAGGACTAGTAATAAAGGACTAGCTTATCTTACTTAAAACTGTGAACCAGTAGTAGTCAAAATATTGGACAAACCGATTACTGTGCTTATAGCTGAGGACCAGTCAATAACGCGCTTTGGTTTGAAGTGCGCACTCGAAGCTTATCCTGATTTGAAGGTCACAGCCGAATGCGGCGATGGCGTCACCGCTATTTTGCAAGCCCTGGCAGTTAAGCCTAACGTAATTTTGATGGACATTGGTTTGCCCAAAGTCGATGGCATTCGCGCCGCTAAAGAAATTAAGCAAGCTTTGCCGAACACTCGCATTATTATGTTCACGGCCAGCGTAGACGACGAGCATATTCAAGAAGCGCTCGAGGTGGGCGCCGACGGCTATTGCTTAAAAACCGTGGCCGGTGCGCATCTTTATGCCGCAATCAAAGCCGTCACTTCAGGAGCTACCTGGTTAGACCCCGGCATCGCCAATCGTCTTTTGCGCGCGCAGAGCAATCGCAATCAGGCCGCCATCGTCAGTTCGCAGCAGACATCTATAGGTAAGCCTTCGTCATTGCAAAATTATGATGGTGGGAAAACAATCATTGGCGACCGTTATGCCATTGAGGGGGTGCTTGGCCAGGGTGGTATGGGAATTGTTTATCGAGGGCGGCACGTGCTCATGAACCGGGAAGTGGCCATTAAAATGCTACACCCTGAGTACGCGGCAGACGACCAGGTTGTGGCGCGTTTTCAGAGTGAGGCGCAAACTTTAAGCCAACTTTCGCACCCCAACTTAGTTTCGGTTTTTGATTTTGGAGTCACTGCCAGGCAAGAACCTTTTATGGTTATGGATTTTCATTCAGGCCAGAGCCTGGAGCATTATCTTCTAGAGAACGGCCCCCTCGATTCTGAGATGGGCGTAGCAATTTTCACTCAAGTGCTTGACGGCCTTAGTGTCGTCCATAGAGCGGAAATCGTGCACCGGGATATCAAACCGAGCAACGTGCTCGTATCTCTGGAGCCACAACTGGGCGTAAAAATCGTCGATTTCGGTGTTGCTAAAAATCCTATTACAGGGCAATCGCGAAGCTTGCCTGGCCGCCGGCATGGATGAATTTATGGCTAAGCCAATAGAGGCAGAAGAACTGGAGCGAGTTGTACGTTTGTGGACTGAGCAAAAGCCGTCCGCTGGTGCATCAAC
>CASBPX010000222.1 GCA_949127735.1 Candidatus Obscuribacterales bacterium
ACTACTCATATCTAAAACAGCATCAACACTTATTTCTGAGGCCTTTACACCTCAGTAGAACTTAGCGTCACGAGCCGGCAAACCGGCTCGCAACGCCCCTGACCGAATATGTTCATTTTGCCGTTGTAACACTATAAAATGTAGTAGAAACTTGGAAAGTTGGCTTGGGCTGGGCGGCTTTGTGGAAAAACGGCCATCAAACATTGTCATTACGCCGTAATGACAATGTTATAACGGAGGGAGGTAGATCGTTGCCTGTGCGGCGTTTCGGGGGTCAGTCAGGGGTGTGGCGGCCGCAGATTTCTTCCGATATCGGAAGAAAAATTGGTGTCAGATAGTGTCGATGTTACCGAAATCATTCACAGGTTTATTCATGACGCGGTTTAAAAGAGTTTGCGGATTTGGATTTCATTAGTGATACGAGCTAAGAGGTTCAGCCGCGCTACAGCGATGATTCTTTAAGTGGAGCGTCATGCATAGTTTTGGGTAGACCCAAATCTGATGCAGATCTTTTTCGTCCTCAGTGTATTTAATGCACTTCGAAGATCCCAGCGCTTTCATAAGCTCATCCTCGCTCAAACCCACTGGCTGGTAGTGCTTGATACTTTCCTCTGCTTGCTTTGCTTGAGTAACACACCAGCAATTGGACAGCCTATGTTCCAATGCCCCACAGTAGCTAAACACCAAAAAGAACGAGGCTATCAGCGACACAATCACAGCCAATAAGGCTAACGCTGTCAGACCAAGGCCCCTTGAACTTATAAGAGCAGCAGCACCTGTCGGTTGTCTCTTTCGACGATAACTCCAGAACTTGTTCTTCACTGCCGTACTTCCATAACCTGCCTCTACAGTAGATTTTAAATTTTTGCCTGAGCGCAGTCTATGTTGTAAGTACGCAGTAAAGCGCGCACAGGCCACCATTTAGCCGCCTGCGTTATAACATCGTAATTACATTGTTAGATGGTCATTTTTACGCGTTTTAAACACCCAACCTAAGACCTTTTGCTGACAACTATTTTTCAATAGCGGAAGAAATCTCAGGCCTGTCATTTTTGATCAATTAGCGAAGCTATAGGGTCTATTCTGCAGAAATGAAGTCAAGTTCACGCCAGCTATGCCATTGTCAGTGGTATCACCTTATGCATGGCCACAGAGCTGTTTTTGATGTAATCGATTTGTAGAACGCCCGTTTTTATTTTGAGCTGCGCTTAAGCACTTTACTGTCGAGTTCGGCTTAGAAAGCGGCTTAAGCACACCTGATGTCATGAGTAAAACTTAGCAATAGCTTTAATGTCGCGTGAAAGTGAGGGCAGCAGCCATTCTTCTAAGACTATTCCACCCGCGCTTAACCTATTACGCGCCTGTTGCGAAGTTGAATGTACAGATCAAAAACTGCTATCTGATAGTTCTATACCTCTTCTCTTTAACTTCCACCAAGCAAGTAAAACCTATCAATCAACCTTACTTCTCTATCTCTTCCATCACCTCACAGTGATTTGAAGAACGCCTGAGAAATTTGCGTTGCGTTTTGCTTGCCCGTGCTTCAACACCTAACCACAGAGAGGCGTCATGAATAATATGACCAACTCACTGACGTGGAAACGACTCTATGCCATAGGCAAACCCTTTTGGGTGTCCTCGCAGAAAGGCCGTGGAATCGCATTGCTTGCCGCAGTGTTGATTTTGCTTTTCGGTGTTTCCACCGTCAACGTTTACGTGAATTACATAGCCGGCCGTTTCGCCACTGCACTGCAAGCGAAAGACGTCAGCCAGTACTATGTGCTTCTTTTCACTTACGCCGGCGCATTGATTGCGGCGACGCCAATTATCATCTACTACCAGTTCTTGCGCACCAAGTTGTCGCTGGTCTGGCGTAGATGGCTTTCACAACACCTGATCAGCAAGTACTTTGCCAATCGGGCTTACTACAAAATCAGCTTCGACCCCAGCATCGACAACCCCGACGAGCGATTGACGCAAGACGTCGAGACCTTCTGCAACTCTGCCGTTGGTTTGTCTATTGCTGTGCTTGATGCTGTGATCACTGTGATTACATTCGTTGGTGTGCTCTGGACGATTTCAGTTCCACTGACATTCGTGGTGGTGCTCTACTCGCTATTCGGTTGCGTGCTTACCCTCTGGATAGGCCGTCGCTTAGCCGATTTGCAATTTCAGCACACCAAGCTGGAAGCAGATTTGCGCTACAACATGGCCGAGGTTCGTCGCGAAGTTGAGTCAATCGCCTTCTACAACGGCGAGCGCAGAGCCAAGCTGACTGTCTTCCGCTCAGTGCGAGATGCCATCGGCAATCTCGAGTTGATGATGATGCTGAACCGCAACCTCGGTTTCTTCACCACCAACTACAACTCGCTTGTAATGCTGATTCCCGCCGCCATTATCGCGCCGCTCTACTTTGGTGGCGACATGGAGTTCGGTGAAATTACCAGAGCCGGCATGGCTTTTGCGCAGGTTTTTGGTGGAATGACATTGATGATCGGCCAATTCATCGGCATCAGTGCATTCGTAGCCAACATCAATCGTCTGGGCTCATTTCTTGAGTCTATGGAGTCGCTGCAAAAAGAGCATAACAATCCCAACGTCGGCGACAACATCACAATGGTGCCTTCCGACAGGTTGGCTCTGGATGATGTTTCGGTGGTCAGCCCAGATACCACAAGAATGCTGATAACCTCGCTAACCCTGGCCATTCCCGCAGGCACCAGGCTGCTTATCAGCGGCCCCAGTGGCGTCGGCAAGTCGTCTTTGCTGCGCGCTATCGCCGGCTTGTGGACCAAGGGCTGCGGCACCATTGAGCGGCCTGCCAAAGACAAATTGATGTTCCTGCCGCAACGGCCGTTCGTCAGCAAGTCTTCTTTGCGTAAGGCGCTTTGTTATCCCAGAACCACCAGCAGAGAGTCTGACGCACAGCTGCTCAGCCTGCTCAAACTGGTGAACTTGCCCGATCTCGCTATGCAAAGCGGTGGGCTTGAAGTCGAGCACGACTGGCGAGACAAACTCTCGCTTGGTGAGCAACAGCGCCTCAGTTTTGCCCGAGTAATTCTCGCCAAACCTGAGTATGTGTTTCTCGACGAAGCCAGCTCAGCCCTCGACGCCGACAACGAAAAGCTGCTCTACACGCTGCTTGGTACGTTCGGCACCACAGTGGTTAGCGTTGGTCACAGAGACAGTTTGCTTGCGCACCACAACATGATGCTCGAGCTCAAAGGCGATGGAGCCTGGTCGGTGCGCGCTCTTTAGCGCTTATCAGCACCGCTAGTCTGCCGCTGCCCCATATTTCTATGTCATCTCAGGCCTTGCCTGGGACCCGAATCATAACCTCTAACACATGGACAAAAGTTATGAAAACCGATATTCAAACAAAGACCCCTGGCTGCCCCACAAGGCGTCGCCAGAAAGGTCACACGCATACTGTTCTTACGCAGACAAGTAAGAGTGCACGCCATGCCATCGGGCATAACGTCAGCGCCAGCGACAACTTGATGCTGGAGCGCGTTCAGCGTGCACACTTTCAATATTTTCTAGACTTTCAAGACAAGACCACCGGCCTGATCCTCGACCGCACGCGGTTGGATGGCCCTGCCACCATCGCCGGTGTCGGGTTTGCGCTCAGCGCTTACGGTGCTGCTGTCGAACGCCTCTGGGTGAGCCGCGCCGAAGCTGTTGAATACACTCTGCGAGTGCTGCGCAACCTGTGGACTGTGCCGCAAGGCGACAGTGCTACGGGTGTGAATGGTTACCGCGGCTTTTTCTATCACTTCCTCAACCCTGCCACCGGAGAACGCGCCACTGCTCCCAAGTTCTGGAACTCAGAACTTTCGACCATCGACACTGCCCTGCTCATGGCCGGTGTCAGGTTCGCGCGCTACTTCTACCTCGGTAAGTCTGCCGCGGAGGCCGAAATTCGCGACCTCAGCGACAAGCTCTACAACCGTGTGGAGTGGAGCTGGATGGTGCGCGACAACGGTCTGATCGGTCACGGTTGGAGCCCCGAGGGTGGCCTCATTCCCAGCGTCTACTCAGGTTACAGCGAAGCACCGCTGCTCTACCTGTTGGCGATGGGCTCTTCGTCTTTCGCTGCTCCGGCAAGTTCGTGGCAGGCGCTTCTCGCCAAGCCAATCATTGCTGACCACAAGGGCAAGCCCTACGTCAGCATGCCCGGGCAACCGCTCTTCTGTTACCAGTTTCCTCACTGCTTTATCGATTTTCGTGGTATCCGCGACGCGCTCACTCGCTCGCTCGGTATCGATTATTTCGAGAACAGCAGGCGTGCAACTCTGGCTCAGCATCAGTATTCTGTCGATAACCCTCAGGGCTTCCGCGGCTACGACGGCTTGAACTGGGGGCTGACTGCATGCGATGGTCCTGGTGAAGAAACCAAAGTCGTCGACGGTGTCGAGCGCAAGTTTTCCTGGTATCGCGAACGCGGTGCTCCGGAAGGCTTCGATGACGGCACCATCGCTCCGACTGCGGCAATCAGTGCTATTCCCTTCACACCCGCCCTGTCGCTGCGTACCATGCGGCATTGGCTCAAGGTGCGTCCGGAACTCTTCGGAATGCATGGCTTCGCCGATGCATTCAATCCGACTTTCAATAACCAGTTGCCTTCCGGTTGGGTTGATTCTGAGCGTATTGCCATCGACCAGGGGCCCATCGTGCTCATGATCGAGAACTATCGCACGGGCTTGATCTGGAAGGTGATGCGTCGCGACCCCGTTCTGAGGAAAGCACTTGCTCTGGCAGGCTTTCGCTCGGCGGCGCGACCTTAACAACTCTAACCGAGATATGGAGAAAATTATGAACGCACAAAGCAAGCAAGCATACGTATTTCCGAAGTTCAACGCCCGCCAGAGCCCGGTGCCGGTGCGGCGTTACAACCTCCCGGCCGATTTCGTCTTTGGCGCCTCGACCTCTGCTTATCAGATCGAAGGAGCCATCGATCCAGGCACCACCGGCCGCGGTCGCTCGATTTGGGAAGACTATTTCGCCGCTCGTCCGCATATGGACAACGGCGAAGTAGCATGCGATCACTACAATCGCATGAAAGAAGACGTGGCCATGATCAAGCGCATGGGCCACAAGGTCTATCGCTTCTCGGTTTCGTGGCCGCGCATCATGCCTGATGGTGTGGGTGCGGTAAACGAGCAGGGTCTCAAGTTCTACTCTGACCTGGTCGATGAGCTGTTGGCTAACGACATCGAGCCTTACCTCACTCTCTATCACTGGGACCTCCCCAGTGCCATGGAGAAGCTTGGTGGATGGACGAGCCGCGCTGTGGCCGACCATTTCGCCGACTTCGCTGAAGTTGTGGTGCGCCGTCTGGGAGACCGGGTGAAAAAGTGGTGCACTTTCAACGAGCCTGAAGTGATTGTCGCCGGTTACATCGGTGATGGTCTGGCTCCGGGTTTGAGCAATCCGAAGCTGCGCGTGATTGTCGCTCACAACCTCATGGTCGCACACGGCCTGGCGGTGAAGCGCATTCGCTCGCTCGAAACCCTTAATGCCTGTGGGCGACTCGATGTCGGCATTGTCGTCAACCTCGTGCCCGTGGAACCGGCGACGAAATCGGCAACTGTTGCCGCTCGCAAGATGTGGCAGCGCAACTATGCCATCTATCTCGATGGCATTTTTCACGGCAAGTATTCGCAAGTGGTGCTCGACGAAGCCACCGCTACCGGTGCCGTGATCACCGACGAAGACATGGCTCTCATTAGCCAGCCTCTCGACTATCTGGGCATCAACTGGTATCTGCGCCTTGTGGTCAATCGCAAGGGGCGGGTTGTGAAGGTGCCTGGTGCGGAAGAGACTTTGATGGGTTGGGAAATCTGCCCGGCTGCTCTTTCGCGCATGCTCTTGAGCATGAACAAAGAGTACAAGCTGCCTCCCGTGTACATCACTGAGAACGGTGCAGCCCTTGCTGACACTGTTTCGGACGACGGCGTGCACGACAATCGTCGCATGCTCTACACTCACGAGCACCTCAGCGCTATCGAACTTGCCATCGCCGGCGGTGTCGACATGCGTGGCTATTTCGCCTGGAGTCTGATGGACAACCTGGAATGGTCGCTCGGTTTTTCCAAAACATTCGGCATGGTCCACGTGGATCGCAAAACCATGGTTCGCACTGTCAAGGATAGCGGCATGTGGTACAGCGCCATGATCAGGGCCAACAAAGCCAGGGGCAACAAGAGCGTCAAAAGCGCTCGCTAACCAGAGGATCTCCTATACGATAAACTTGCAATTCCAAAATGCAGAGAAAATTTCGAAAATTTCTCTGCGAATTAGTTATGATAGGAAGAGGCTCATACCGAGCTTCTTCCTGTCTTTTTTGTCGGCTTCTACTATACTAAGTCACCGGTGTGAAATGCGTGATATTCTTGTTCGGTAACTTAGGCAATATTCTAGAGTGATCGGGGTCCTATGCAATTAGCAAAAATAATTTGTATCTGTATGGCACTTTTAGCACTGACATCAGGGTTAATCGAGCCGGCCAGCGCATACAGACGTGGTGTGGGAAGAGCTAGAGTTTACACTCCGCATATGAATAATCCCCGTTCACGCATGATTAGAAAAGCTGGATATAATCGCGCCCTGAAAGTGCGAGACAATCGGCGTAGGTATGAGAACCGTCGTCGATACTAACTAGATTACCTGGTTATTGTGCCACCAAGGTCGGTGATATTTTGATTCACGTTTTCAAGCTTTGCTTGTTGATCGTGGCTATGATCAGTCAACCAGTTAACTATGGCGTTCACCGTAGCAGCGCGCATGTAAATTGTTTCTAGCTGCAAATGTCCATAATTTCCACGCCAAGCTAAGGTTTGGTCGTCAGACGGCATTGCATTCATCAACTTGGTTACGTGCTCAGGTGAAACGCAGCCATCGGCACTGCCCTGCAAAATGAGCACGGCCAGTTTGGGCGAAGTGGTTTTGCCGTAGTTATCAGTTTTTGCGCAGAATGCATCGGTTGAGAGTAGCGCTTTCAATGTGAGTTCTTTGCGTGTCAGTGGATCTTCGGTCATTTCTTTTTGAACTTCTGTGCGCGATGAGCATAAGTCAGCAAAGAATGATTGCAGGCCTAGTTCGTGCGAGGGAACAACAATCGCTTTCAGTCCCTGTCTGATTTGTCCGTGCCCGGCATACATGTCTTTGTTTAGAGCCACAGCTGGAGCTGAAAGGACAACTCCCGTAATCATTTCAGGGTGCTCGGCCGCAAGGCGCACGCCGAAGGTGCAGCCGAGGCTTTCACCAAGAGCAATTACACGAGTATCAGGATATTTGCTTTTGACGAGCTTCGCCAGCGCGACGATCTCTTCATAGCTTTTTTCGTGGTTGACTTTGGTTCTATCGTCATCGGCCGTGCTGAACTGTTTCTTCTCATCAAAATGGCAACGGCCAAATCCGCGCATGTCCATAGAGATAAATCCCATTCCGCTCACTGCCAGGCTTCGCGCTAATACGCGGAAGCGTCGGCCGTGAAGGGTCAGGCCATGAATGCCAATGAAAACTGCTTTGGGCGGTGTGTCCACCGGCATCCATTCATAAGTTGGAATATTCAGAGCTTTTGTAAACTCACCGTCTTCGGTGTACTTATATTTTGCAGCGAGTTCCGGTTTGATGTTTTCGACGTAACTTGGAGGCATAGTGCTTTCGGCGGCAAGAGCCGCTCCGATTGCTGCATCCGAAACAATCGGAGTGAGCAAGGTTGCCACAAGTCCTAAGCGAAAAACTTTTCTACTTTGCATACTTACCTTTTAAATTTTTCGACGGTTAGAGTCTCGCCAAACTCAGTGTCAACATTTGCTTGATCAACACTAACTCTTCAGGCATGCGGTTTTTCATCTTGGCGAAGAATTCACCGTGAGATTCAAGTTCCTTCTGCCAGAGAGCGGTATCGATTTTCATCAGCTCATCAAACTGCTCTTGGGAGACACTATCAAGGCCAGTCCAATCGATGTCTTTGTAACGCGGCATCCAGCCAAGCACAGTGTGTGCCGAGCCGGCTGTGCCCTGTACACGACCTGCGATCCATTTGAGTACGCGCATGTTCTCGCCGAATCCTGGCCAGATCATTTTGCCGTCCGCGTCTGTGCGGAACCAATTAACGCAGAACATCCGTGGTGGATTTTCTACTTTGTGCCCGATTTGCAGCCAATGATCGAAATAATCGCCCATGTGATAGCCACAGAAAGGCAGCATGGCCATTGGGTCGCGGCGCACTTCGCCAACTTTTCCGGCAGCAGCAGCTGTGGTTTCAGAACCGAGCGTTGCCGCCATGTAAACACCAAAGGCCCAGTTGAAAGCTTGCACTACCAGTGGTATCACCGAAGCGCGTCTGCCGCCGAAGACGAATGCACTTACAGGCACGCCTTCTGGGTTATCCCATTGCTCATCGATTGAAGGGCATTGAGTCGCAGCAACAGTGAAGCGGCTATTAGGATGGGCAGCTTTGCGTCCACAATCTGGTGTCCATTTTCTGCCTTGCCAGTCAGTCAGCTCTTCTGGTGGTGTATCGGTTAATCCTTCCCACCAGACGTCGCCATCTGAAGTAAGAGCAACGTTTGTGAAGATGCAATTTTTCTCGAGGGTGGCAATGGCATTGGCATTGGTCTTGGCTGATGTACCAGGAGCAACGCCAAAGTAACCGGCTTCAGGGTTGATGGCATAGAGGCGTCCATCTTTGCCGGGTCGAATCCAGGCGATGTCGTCACCAACTGTGGTGACTTTCCAACCGTCAAATGATTTGGGTGGAATAAGCATGGCGAAATTGGTTTTGCCGCATGCGCTTGGGAAAGCCGCTGCCACGTAAGATTTTTCACCCTGAGGAGATTGAACTCCCATAATTAGCATGTGCTCGGCCAGCCAACCATCAGTCTTGCCGATGTTGGAGGCAATTCTCAGAGCCAGACATTTTTTGCCTAAAAGCGCGTTGCCGCCGTAGCCAGAGCCGTACGACCAGATTTCTCTTGTCTCAGGGAAGTGGCAAATATATTTGTGCTCAGGGTCAGATGGCCACGCAACGTCTTTCTCACCAGGAGAAAGCGGATGGCCGACGCTGTGGAAACAAGGAACGTAAGTGCCGAATTCGCCGAGCACTTCGATCACTGCTTTGCCCATGCGGGTCATCAACTTCATGTTGACGGCCACATATGGTGAGTCTGTGATTTCGACGCCGATTTGCGAAAGTGGCGAGCCGAGAGGGCCCATGCTGAAAGGAATGACATACATGGTGCGGCCGCGCATGCAACCCTTGAAGAAGTCTTTGAGAATTATCCTGGCGGTTTCTGGTTCCATCCAGTTGTTGTTGGGGCCGCAATCTTCTTTGACTGTGGTGCAGACAAATGTGCGGTCTTCAACGCGGGCGACATCTGATGCTTCAGAGCGGGCGAGATAACTGCCCGGGCGTTTTTTCTCATTGAGCTTGATGAACGTGCCGGCGGCGACCATTTCGGTGCAGAGACGGTCGTATTCTTCTTGACTACCATCGCACCAGTAAATGTGGTCCGGCTGAGTGAGAGCGGCGGCCGCGGCAACCCAGTCGAGCAGATGCTGGTTCTTCACCTCATAGCTCATTTTAGGCACCGGTGCTGGTTTTACAAGTGAATCCGTAGTTGGCATCGTCGACTCCTAGATTCGGGGCTCTGGAATGTTACAACGAATATACTTAGGCCTTGGTAGACATATGTTTTGCTTAATACTTCAGGGCTTTCAGGCTCTTGATATGCTTGGCTCACAGCCAAAAACCACTCATCGGGCATAAAGAAATCATGGACGCCCAGGATCACACTCGCAAAATTGAGCCGCAGAAGCAAACCAGGGTCAGTCGTGACGGCCTCTCCGTGACCTGTGGCAAGGTCTATCCCGTCAAACCTGGCGAGAAGCCACTCTGTCCACTAGATACAAATGAGCTTACGCCTTTGCCGTTTTTAGACGAGCCTCTGGTGGGCCATTACGTCTACAAAGGCTTGCTTGGCATTGGCGGCATGGGCGTCGTTTACAAGGCCCTCAACTCATACCTCGATAAAATCGTCGCTATCAAGACATTAAGGGGCAAGCACTATACCGAAAAAGAGCTTCTGCGTTTTCAGCAAGAAGGTAAATTGCTGGCCAAGCTGGTGCATCCTAATTTGGTTTCGGTGATGGACTTTGGTGTGAACAATGCTCAAGAACCATATATGGTGCTCGAATATCTTGAGGGTGAAAGTTTAGCTGCCCTGCTAAAGGCTGAAGGAGTATTAGAAATTGATGAAGCGTTGCAGCTAACTTTGCAGATCAAGAAGCTCAAAAATGTCGATTTGACCGGCTCGCAATTTTCAAAAAGCGCAGTTGAAAAATTATTGAGAGGGTCGCATATTCAACTTTTAAAGGTCAGCCACGGCCCTAAGTTTAATCAGCTTTCTCCTTATTTAAAAGAACAAATTTCTATTGGAAGACTGAGTGTCATTTGAGGTTTTGATGCAAAAAATTTACTTCGCTGCTTCTATAGCCGCTGGCCGAGATGACCAGCCAATTTACGAAAAAATTGTGGAGGCGTTAAAACCATATGGCTCCGTGGCCACAGAAATTATCGGCAGCTCCGAACTATTAGCCGCCGGAGAAGACCTCAGCGACCACGAGGTACACCGGCGCGACGTCGCCTGGTTGACAGAGGCCAACTGTGTTGTTGCCGAAGTGACCACACCGAGCCTGGGGGTGGGTTATGAAATTGGCCTGGCCACCACAATGAAAAAGCCGGTCCTCTGCCTTTTTCGGCCGTCCGCCGGGCGCAAGTTATCGTCTATGATTGCTGGTTGCCCCCTGGTGCAAGTGCGACAATATGCAGAAGTTGCCGAAATTCCGGTTTTATTGCAAGAATTTTTTAGTTGCTATGGTTGCTATGATGGTTAGGGAGCTGAGACTTTTTGTATGGCCAAAACTGGACGCGAAATAATCATCAGCGTTTGTGAGCGCTACGCTAATTTGAAAACGTACCAAGATTATGGCGTGATCAAAATGCGCGAAAGAATTGGCGAACCCACTGAGCAAGCTAAAATTGTGCGTTTTTATACTTATTTCGAACAGCCGAATTTTTTCCGTTGCGAATGGTACGAGACTAATACTTCTGGCTTTGTGTCTGGCTATTGCGACAGCCGTCTAACCTTTATAGAAAAGCTCAATTGCTTTTTAAAAGGTAAGGAAGCATTGCATCAAATGGAAGAGGCAAAGGCTAAGCAGGCATCTATAGCCGCAATTGAAAAGATTGGCCATCGGGGCCCGCTGGCATTAATCAAATCTTCCCTTAAAGCGCCCTCTGTTGCCCCGGTGCTCGAGCCTTTCGGCGAGGCGCGCTTAATTGGAAAAGTGGTGCACAACAAGCAAGTGTGCGACCGCCTGGCCATCGATCTCGCCGACAGCTATTATGGGGAATTTTTGATCTCGCAACGCGGTTCAATCATCATTCGCTCAAAAGAAGCAGTGTGCGTCGGTTCGAAAAGCGCAGCCAGTATTCATTATGGTGGCGTTTTGCTCAATGGCGAAATACCCTATCAGCGTTTCAAAAAATGTAAATTGCCGCTGGTGGGAATGTAATTGTCGTCTGCCGTTCGCAGTCACGTATGTATAATGTGCAGTGGCCCTCATACGCGCAGGAGAATCCATGTCGAACAAAATTTTAGTGATCAGTGCTAGCCTGAATCCCGCCAGCCGCAGCCGTATGATGGCCGATGAAGTTTTTCAGCAATTGCCTGCCAATGCCGACAAAGAATTTCTCGATTTGCGCGACTATGACTTGCCCATGTGCGATGCCGGTGCCTGTTACGCAAACCCGCTGGTAGCCAAGGTGCAGGCCAAGATAAAAGCAGCTGACTGCATTCTGGTTGCTTTTCCTGTCTACAATTATTCGTGCTCCGCGGCCCTGAAAAATTTGATTGAGCTCACCGGCAAAGCCTGGGAAGGCAAAATTGTCGGCTTCGTTTGCGCCGCTGGTGGCCATTCGAGCTACATGTCAGTGATGAGCATTGCCAATTCGCTGATGCTCGATTTCCGTTGCCTGGTAATTCCGAGATTTGTTTACTCTGAAGGCAGTAGCTTCGGAGACAACGGTTTAACCAGCGACAAAGTCAAAGAGCGTTTGAAAGAGCTGGGAGAGACCGGCATACAAATGATGAAGGCGCTGTTGCCCACGCCCGTCATCTAGAGCTTAAGCTGCCGCAATCGCAAAGCATTCGTGATCACAGACACTGAACTCAGTGCCATGGCCAAACTTGCTATCATCGGGTTGAGCAACAAACCGAAAACGGGCCACAGCAGCCCTGCGGCAATGGGAATGGCCAGGGCGTTATAGCCAAATGCCAGCAGCAAATTTTGCGAAATATTTGCCGACATGGCCTGACTGAGGCGCCGCGCTCTGACAATGCCAAACAGGTCTCCGTTCAGTAGAACGATGCCGGCTGCCTCCATGGCAATGCTGGTGCCGGTGGCCATAGCTATACCGGCGGTGGCTTTAGATAGTGCAGGAGCGTCGTTGATGCCGTCGCCTGCCATGGCCACAAGCTGACCTTCTTGAACAAGCTTTGCTACATAATCATGCTTTTGCGCTGGAGAGACTTCAGCTGTGTACTTATTTATGCCAAGTTCAGCGGCCACGTGCGCCGCTGTTTTGGCATTGTCGCCGGTGAGCATATGCACTTCAATATTAAGCGCTTGAAGAGCTGCCAGTGCTTCTTTAGCATTGGCTTTGATTTTATCGCTGACTGCAAGAAGCCCAATGGTTTGGTTATCTATGCGCACCAGTACTGGTGTCATGCCCTGTTGGCTGAAATGTTCAGCGCGATTGCGCCAGTGTTTTTCAGATTGAGATTCTGCAGACCCCTCATTGGTTGCGCGGAAATGTCCAATTTCAATTATTTTTCCATCGAGAACTGCTCTGACGCCAACTCCTGGCCTGGAAGTAAAATCGTTGATGGTACTTAAAGTCAGTGCTTTTTCGTTGGCCGCATGAACAATGGCGCGCGCAATCGGATGCTCGCTGGCTGCTTCTACTGAAGCGCAAAGCTGCAAGAATTGATCTTCTGTCAAATCGTTAGTTGCTTCAATGGCACTAACAACCGGTTTCCCTTCAGTCAGAGTGCCGGTTTTATCAATTACAAGAATTTTTATTTGCGAAAGTGCTGCCAGCGATTGTGCGTCACGCACCAAAATTCCCGATTTTGCGCCGCGCCCAATGGCCACCATAATCGACATCGGTGTGGCCAGGCCAAGGGCGCACGGGCAGGCAATAATCAGCACGGCGATGGCATTTAGCATTGCATAAGCGAAACTGGGGGGCGGCCCGTAACTCGCCCAGGCAGCAAAAGTGGCTATGGCAATAAATATCACCGCAGGCACAAAGAAAGTAGCAATTTTGTCAACTTGCTGCTGCACCGGTGCGCGGCTGCGCTGCGCTTGCGATACCAGCTTGATGATATTGGCAATAATAGTGTCTTTGCCGACTTTTGTCGCTCGCATGGTAAGGCTGCCATTTTGATTGATGGTGCCACCAATGACGGTATCGCCGGCTTGTTTTAAAATTAGCTGCGACTCGCCGGTAAGCATTGATTCGTTTACTTCTGATTGGCCGCTTAAAACCACTCCATCAGCAGGAATGCTCTCGCCTGGCCTGACCCTCAGTCGATCACCAGTCTGCAATTTCTGGGCCGGTATATCTACTTCTTTATCATCGAGTTTGATAAAGTGAGCCGATTGAGGGCTAATTTTTACCAGCTCGCGAATGGCCGCCCCAGTCTGTTTACGCGCCTTGAGTTCGAGCACCTGGCCAAACAACGCCAGAGTTGTGATCACTGCTGCCGGCTCAAAATAAGTATTAGCGACACCGTGGTGCATGCCAAAGCTAGATGGAATCAGTCGCGGCGCTAGAGTAGCAACTACGCTGTATGCAAAAGAAATGCCCACACCACCACCGATTAAGGTGAACATGTTCCAGCTGTGGTGTTTAATCGAATTCAGGGCTCGTTCAAAGAACGGCTGAGCGAGCCACATAACTACTGGTGAGGCCAAACCAAGTTGCAAAAAGTTTAAATTGTCAGCTAGCGGCGCCAGCCAACTTTTACTTAAGTCTAGACCAAGCATGTCGGGCACAGAAAGTAGAAATAGCGGCACGGTGAATATCAGCGCGAGCCGCAAACGACGCTGCATATCATGCAACTCGCTATCATCGTCTTCGCTGACATCGCCGGCATCAAGACTTTCTAATGCCATGCCGCAAAGTGGGCAAGGCACCATTTTGTCTGTGATCACTTCGGGGTGCATCGGGCAGGTGTATTGTTTCGCAGTCGCATTGACAGGCGCCTCTGCTGGCATAGACGGTTCTTCTTTAAGCAGCCCGTCTTCACCCGGCACATATAAATGCGGCGCGCGCGAAAACTTAACGGCGCAACCTACATTGCAAAAGTAGAATGTGTTGCCTCTATAGAGAGTGTTATCGGCGGCGCTCTGAGGGTCAACCAGCATTTTGCAAATGGGGTCTTCAAAAAGCACCGGCGCAGGCGCAGACTTTTTCGAACCAAGCTGAATAGAAACAGGAATAACGCGTTCGACGTTTTTCTCCGAATCCATTTTTTCTCCCCATTTGACCTGTGACTTTCGCTGCCCAGATTAGTTTTAACAGGTTTGAAGTGATAAATAATAGTTGGATGGCAAGTGATGACCACAAACTGAGGTGTGAAAGGTTGATTATTTGAGGCGATAATCGGCTAATCTGAACTGTAATAAACGAAAAGATATGGCTGACCACAAGAAAAATACCGAGACAAATGCTGTGCCCAGGCGATCTTTCTGGCAAAGACGCTGGCGTTTCATTACCCTGACGATTTTATTTTCTGCTCTTTATGTGGGCCAATTCTGGTTCTTTCAAAAAGTCTGGTGCACTCCCCAAGATTTGTATCACCGCGTCTGGGCCAATACCCAGAGCAACCTTTTTGACCAGGCGGCTTTGAAAGATTGGTCGACATACGAACATAAATATGATGCGCGCATTCACAATCACGACGATGCCATTAAATTTGCCAACGAAATGCTGGCCACACTAAACGATCCTTTTACTAAACTCTTCGATCAACGAGAGGTGAAAAAGCAGTCTGACGCTCACTCTGGGCTTTACTCTGGCGTAGGCATGCTCATGAACGGCAAGAAAAAGCCAATTTTGATTCGAACCATTTTTGAAGGTGGACCGGCTGCCAGGGCAGGTCTTGCCAAAGGCGATCAGGTTTTGCAAGTCGACGATATCGATTGTATGAAAGTTGATGTCAGCAAAATCGGCGAATATACGCGCGCTCACCTTGGAAAAGAGATCGCGTTTAAAGTCAGGCGCAAAGGTGAACTGCTGACTTTAATGGTTACTCCGGCGCAGTTTGTGGCGCAGGATGTGATCGGCAAAAAACTGCCGGGTAACGTCGCCTATGTGCGCATCGTCAGCTTCATCAACAGTGATATCGCAGCTCTCATCGCAGCGGCATTTGAGAAAGTCAAAGATTCGCGCGCATTGATTCTTGATTTGCGCGGCAACCCGGGTGGAAACGTTGATGCCTGCCTGGCGGCCGCCGCCATGATGCTTGATAGCGGAGAATTGGTGACAGTTATAAGTAAAGATCAAGGCAAAGACTATCTTACTATGCGCTATTCACTCAGTGCTTCGAGTTTTAAAACCGAGTACGACATTCCCGGCAAATCACATCGAGAAGAAATTTCACCGCGTGCAAAGAACATGTGGCGCTCAAAGCCAATTGTGGTGCTGGTTGACGACGGCACAGCCAGTGCGGCAGAGATGCTGGCCGCTGCGCTGCGCGATAATAAACGCGCCACCATAATTGGTGTGCGCACTTATGGCAAAGGCGTCGCACAGTTGCATTATGATATGCCGGTATCTACCTGCCTTTCTGTTACTGTAGCGCGTTATTACACACCCAATAAAGTGTGGCTGGGCGACGGAAAGCTTGATGTCCATAATGATAAAGATAGTCAATGGGCTTCGACTTTACCGCACGGCATTGTGCCTGATGTAGAAGTAAAACCCATTGAGAATCTCGATTATGGCTCTGCTGAAGATAACCAGGTGAGTGCGGCGCTAAAATTTATCAAGTGATATTAGCGCCGCAGGCGGAGCGTCGATTGCTGTTCCCATTGTTTATTCAAAAAAATACCTTTAAAGGTATTTTTTCACCAGCTCAAGCTCTCCTCCACGACAGCTTATTGCCCTTCAATTTACTCGCCTTAGCAATGCTTTCTTTCAATTTTTTAGCGGCAGCAATTTTTAGTGGCTTGCGATGCAGATCACTGTTCCAGATCACAACAGCGTCTTGTATTTTGAAAAAATTATGGGCGGAATAAATATTTTTGCCGAAGGTGCGCACAGTTTGAACTGGTATGCCCACTGAGTTTAAGGCGGCGCCGATTAATCCGTTGCAGTAACCGTTAGGATTAACAAAAGTATGATCGTAGGCGGCGCCAAGGTGTTTTTTAACACTAGAAATTACTTTGTGTTTTTGCTCTGCGTCTTTGTAAGGCGGTCTGATGATGGCTAGTCTTGTACTTGTCCATTTTTTGAAAATTTCAAAATCTGTTTGTACGGCCACGCCGTCCATGGTCAAAAGCTTGTTTTGATCGTCAACCAGAGCGGTGTGTACCCATGATGAACCCAATGTGGTTGTGCACAAAGCTATCCACTGCCAGCTGTGCAAATTGGCTTCGACAATGATGTCGCCCGGCTGAATCAGGCCTTGAAGCAAATCGAGCTCTTCATCGTTGGTGTCGAAAGGCAGAGGCCAGGGCCACAGTTTGGTGGTGAAGACGCGGGTGCGCACAGACGGCACCAGAGCAATGGTTGCAATCGAAATCGGTATGACAGATGCGATTAGTAAAGCTGTTCGTAGACGCAAAAGTCGGCTCCTTCCTACAATGCCAACTAGATGGCTTGTTATCACTATATGGTCTGCAGCCAATTAACACAAGTGTAGTTAAGGATTATCAGCAGCTAAAAGCCTTTGAGCAACCGCGCTGCTGTCTCGGCGAGCACGGCTGCGCCAACAAATAGACAATTTTCGTCGATATCAAATGTGGCCGTCTGGTGAATGCGGCGGCTGGCCGCTATTTCTGCGCCCAAATAAATCATCGAGCCAGGAACATGCTCAGTAAACAACAAGAACTGATAGTTCCACGATTTTCGCTTAATTGATAAAACGTTGCCGGCGCCAACTAAATCAACTGCCGCGTTGTTCATAATCGCCGTCACTGGTGCACTGTTTACTGCGGGCGCTGAATCTTCTTCAAAATTTACTGTGGCATTGCTTTTGGCACCGCTGGCAATGCTGGCAATTTGTTCTTGCACTTGCTGGCGCGATTCGGCGCTGTAGGTTTTCATCAATCCGGTGATATGTGAATCTGCGCTGCCTGCGTCAATCTGCATTGATTCCACCACCACACTGACTTGATCTGATGATGTATTGAGCGATTTTGGTATCTGGTAGAGAGCGCAAACAATTTTGGCAGCGGCCAGTGATAAATCGGTGACGTCTTCATCGGCAGCCCCACCAAAAAAAAGGCTGAATTTTTGGGTGGAAGGTAGCACGGCGCCCATGACGATTCCGACTTTAGTGGTGGGCACGGTGGCGTCGACGTGCAGTCCGAGAATGGCCGAGACGCCTTCCAGCGCCCCGGCTTCGATCATGGTGGTAGCGCCGGGTTTGCCGCTTTCGTGTTCGCCAGGTTGAACGATAATTCTGATTCGGCCGTTAAGAGGCATTTCGGAGAGTAATTTGGCGGCCCCCAGAGCACAGGTAAGATTGGCGTCGTGGCCGCAAGCGTGCATAACGCCTGGCTTTTGCGAAGTGAAAACGGCGCGGTTGAGTTCGGCTATTGGCATTGCGTCCATATCGCAGCGAATGGCTACGGTGATGTCGCCTCCGCCCAGATCGGCCACAAGGCCAGTGTTGCCACCCAGAG
>CASBPX010000223.1 GCA_949127735.1 Candidatus Obscuribacterales bacterium
CTCGGAAAAATCTTGTGGTGTAACTTCGATTTCCAGAACTTCGCCCACAGTTACGTCTGGAATTAAATCTTGTGCGTCACCAAGACTAATCTCGTGATACTCGTTAGCGACTTTGTCAACAACTTCTTTAGGGGCAAAGATGCCGATTTCACCGGTCTCGGTATCAAAAATTGCTCTTACGCCTTCCACATCGTGGTCGGGCACTTTTTTCTTGTAGGCCGCAACAATGGCGTCGCAAACGTAGGAGATGAATTCCTCTTGAGGAATATTCCGGTCCCTTTCAAGCTCCTCAGCAGCTTCAAGGAGTTTGTCGCCAATTTTAATCACGTTCTACCTCCACCTTATTTTGTTGTTTTTTTGTATTTAGTTGTGCGTTTGCTTTTGGCGCAGCTTCGCAGCTGAGCTCATGTAACTCAACATTCGATTCTGCGTCTAAGTCGATAACTTGTTCGCCTTGTTCGCCTTCATCAATGGTGCTGATTTCTTTAAATTTCTTTTGTAAGTCAGGATAAAGTCTGATTTGAATTACTTGCTTAAGTGGCACCTTCAGCTCTTTTACAGGCGGCATTGTATTTTTGTCGGCCGCATGTTTTTTGCTGTTTTTGCTTTTTGTGGGCGCGCTTTGAATTGGCCCCAGCTCACTCAATGTAATAAATTCGTCGCTGAAACCAGTGAGTTTGGCTACGAAGTGCTGACCGTACGGATCGGCTCCAACATTGGTTTTAGTCTTAATTTCGACGCGCCGGCCGCAGAAAATTTTGTATTCGCGGGCATTTTTTAAAATGCGATCAATACCAGGGCTGGCTACATCTAATAGAAACGGACCATGGAAAAAGTCGAGGCCATCAGCAATTACTTCAATGCGGCTATCGAGCTCGCGGCTCACTTTTTCGCAATCGGAAAGGCCGACACTGCCACCAGGATTGTAAATAGTGATTTCAATAATCTTTTGCCGGCCGTGCTGTCCAAAATGAATATCAACTAATTCGAAGCCGAGGCTTTTCACCACTTCTTCAGTTAGTTCTGTAACTTTTTTTATTGCTTGGTCAGCGGTTTTGCTGTCGGGCACGGACAATACCAAAGTGAAGTTGCAAGCCATTAATGCCTGGTGCGTGCAAAATATGCACAAACACAAAAATGCCGTAGGCTAATCAGGAGCCTACGACTAAAAATTTGGGTTTCTATGTGGAAATCCTAACATGTAAGCAGGGAGCACGCAAGAATAAGTGAAGATTGCTTTTCATAATCGTCAACGTAAGCTCAATCTCGATTTTGACGAGATGCAGCAAGATTTTGCTGCCCTGGCAGAGGCTCTGGGTGAAAATTTGGAGCAAAAACCGCCGCGCTGGTTGCCTAAAAAAGCTCTGCGACCGATTTTTGCTCGCGGTTCGCTGTCTGTCGTGATTGTCTCCGACCGCATCATTCGTCAGTTGAACAAAGAATGGAGAGCTATCGACAAGGCCACTGACGTACTCTCTTTTCCCCTGGAGCTGACTGAACCAGCCACTTTTGACTTTGAAGACAACGAAGAGAACAACTGGATTGTGGGCGAAATCATCATCAGCGCCGAAAAAGCTGTTGCTCAAGCAGCCGAATATGGTCACAGCGTCAGGCGGGAGCTGGCCTTTCTTTTTATCCATGGTTGTTTGCACGTGCTTGGTTTTGACCACATGACTGAGGCTGAAGAAAAAGAAATGTTTGGCCGTCAGACTGAAATACTGGCGGCAAAAGGCTTCAAACGCCAGTCATAAATTTGGTCTTGGCTATTGCCCCGGAGGCGCTTATATGTGCCATGATAGTTTGGTAACGCACAAAGCAGGCTGCATAGCTGGGTTTGTATCAAGTGGCTGACGATTTAAAAAGTCCGGATAACCAATCTGAACACGCTGAAGCTGGACTGTATGATTTCAGCCCGGCTACTCCCGTATTTATAGAAGCAGACAAGGCTTCTCAAAGCGGCGTGGGTAAAAGTGCCGACGAAGACTGGCAGCGAAAAAGTGGGCGCTCAGGTTCACTGTGGGAAAGTTTTTATCACGCTTTCAATGGATTGCTAATAGGTTTTCGCCTGCAGCGAAATGTGCGTATTCATTTGTGTGTGGCCATAGCAGTTTTTGTTCTGGCCTTCTATTTAAAAGTTCAGGGTGTAGAACTGATTGCCCTGGTTCTAGCAACTGGCTTTGTATTGTTTGCTGAATTTGTTAACACAGCCATTGAGCACGTGGTGGACATTCAAACGCAGCATCAATATCAATTGCCTGCTCGTTACGCAAAAGATACGGCGGCGGCGGCAGTATTACTTGCAGCACTCACTGCCGTAGTGATCGGTGGCCTGGTCTTTGCACCCAAATTATTAGCTCTGCTATAGCCTGGCTGGCGGGGATCCATGGGAATTTTCCCATTGACTGTCCAGGGACGAAAGGTATTGTATAGATACAGAAGCGAAGTGTGGACTGCGCATTCCCACACAATATTCTTAGGAGAACCCCATGGGCGGATCGAAAAACAGCGGTAACAACGAAGTTACGAATTTATTTGACTCAAGACGCAACGATGTAGTGGCGCCAGATGACAATCTGTCCAACTATAGAAATGCCCCTGTCGAAAGAGACAGAGAGAGAAACTCGAGTCAGACCCGCGACATGACTTTCCGCACCGATGATGGTCGCACCATCAATATTAGAGACTCAACAGTCAATATTTATATTGGTGGTGATCAAGGAAACAGAGATTATCGCGATGAGCGTTCATACCGTGTAGGCGGCGGACGCAACAGCTATGTGCCAGAGTATGACCGCTACGCCGAAATTCGCCGTGGTTACAATGAAGAGCGTTATATCAACAGCTATCAACCGCGTATTCCTATTCCCGATTGTTTTGGTCACCAAGAAAGATCTTCCCGCAACGGCGGCCGCTATCAGCCTAGATATGAGCCAGCCTGGGCCTACGAAGATGACTATAATCGCGGCGTGAGAAACGTTGGTAGTAACAGAGATTATGACTACCGGCAGCCTCAGTACGACGATCGTCGTTATGATGATCGCCGCTATGACGACTATGATGATGGTCGCGGCCGAGGCCGGGGCCTTGAAAATGGTTTACATTCAGTCGGTCGCTTCTTGACCAATCTGCTCTACGCAGCTAGACCAGCTATTCAAGCTTATGCGCAAATCAAAATGGCCCAGAATGGTGGTGGCTGGGGCGGAGGCTGGAACGGCGGCTATCAGGACTACTACCGTACCCCCTACAATAGAAACTATCCAGGCGGCTGGTAATCTCTTAGTTAATCAGTGATCGCGGTATATAAATATCGCAGTCGCCATCAGGATCAGGCAAAATTGTCAGATCTACATTGAAGACTGCTCGTAGCTGTGCGGGTTGCAGTACTTCCTTGACTGATCCCAGAGCCACTACTGATGAGGCTGCGTTAGCATGAGCTTTGCTTTTGCCTACCAGTAACACCTGGTCGGCCACCCGCGCGCACAAATTTAGATCGTGCAAAATGGCGGCCACGCCAATGTTTTGCGCTTTCAATTCTTTGATGATGGCAATTAGTTCTAGCTGATAGCGAAAATCGAGATTGGCTGTTGGTTCGTCTAACAAAATAAAGTGAGGTTCTTGAGCCAAGGCCATAGCGATGGTAGCGCGCTGTTTCTCGCCTTCAGAAAGTTCGTTGACTTTTCTTGTGCCCATGCCATCGAGTCCGCATCTCGACATGGCTGACGCAACCAGCGCGCCTTCACTTTTGCTAAGAGCCGTGCTCCACCACTTCTGGTGTGGGTTGCGACCCAGCGAAACCAGCTCATGCACTGTCATTTCCCAGGGCAGCTCAACGCTTTGAGGCACATAAGCTACTTGTCTGGCAAATTCGCCAATATTCATTTGCCAGATATCTTTTTCGCCCAGTGAAACGGTGCCGGCAGCAGGTCTCAATTGCCTGGCCAGACCTTTCATCAAAGTCGACTTGCCACTTCCGTTGGGCCCTTGAATGACCAAAACCTGGCCGGCAATGAGGCTCAAATTTACTTCGGCAATAACGTCGCCGATTTTACTTTTTTGATTGCCATAACTGAGAGCGAGTTGCTCGGCCCGAAGCGTAGTTGTAACCGTGGTCATTGATTCACCCGCTCAAGCGAATGTGAAAGCAAATAAATAAAGAAAGGCCCACCAATCAGGGCCATGAGTGTACCCAGAGGCAACTCCTGGCTGGCATTTAGGGTGCGTGCCAGCAGATCGCTGAAGAGAACCAGGCATGCGCCTGTCAGGCCAGATGTGACCAGTTGCAGGCGCACGGCGCGACCAAAGAGTCTACGCGAAATATGTGGTGCCACCAGACCAACAAAACCCACCATACCGCTCAAAGCCACAGCCGAACTAGCAAGCAGCACTGCTGCAGATAAAATAATCACCTGGCTACGCCCTACATTGAGCCCCAACGAGCTGGCAGCTTCTTCACCGAGAGAAAGTAAACTCAGTTGTTTAGCGGTGGCCAGGGCTGTAAATAATCCGACGGCGACATACAAGGAGGTAGGTATGAGTTCAGGCCAACTTCTGCCGCTGATTCCCCCTAGTAGCCAGAGATTAAGCCCCTGAGCCATTAACTGCGTGCCGAAGACAGTCATAGCCATTGTAATTACAGCGCTGGCCACTGAAGACAAAGCAATGCCTGCAAGCAGAAGTTTTGCTACAGAAAGGCCGTAGTGCGCCTGACCCTTAGCCAAAAATGCTACAAAAAAACTGGCTGTGATACCACCAGCGAAGGCAAAAATTGGAATGCTTTGAAAGTCGAATTTAAACAACATAGCAAAAGCTACACCCAGAGCGGCTCCGCTTGAGACACCAGTAAGGTATGGGTCGGCCAGATCATTGCGACTGAGAGCCTGCAAAAGATAACCTGAAGTGGCTAGAGCCAGGCCCACCACAGCGGCGGTCAGTAGTCGTGGCAGGCGAATGCCAAAAATGACGTCATGCAACTGGCCTGGCGGTGCCGCCGGTGTAGTAAAAATGGTTTGCAGAGCTTCGATGGGCTGCACCATGATGTCGCCCAGGCATAAGTTGGCAAGCATCAGGACAATGGTAAATAAAATCAGGGCAAAAAGCTTAACGAGCATTATTATTCTAGGAAAATTTAAAATTAGAGAATGCTACCATAGCACCTGCGAGGGTAAGCAATGATCTATCTCGATAACAGCGCAACCACTAAAGTACATCCGCAAGTTCTGGCGGCGATGCTGCCATATTTGAGCGAAAATTTCGGCAATCCCAGCTCTATTCATGGTCAAGGACGCGCAGCCAGAGCCGCGGTAGACAAGGCTAGAGAGCAAGTAGCCAATTTTCTTGGCTGTCAACCAAGCGAAGTTTATTTCAGCAGTTGCGCCACCATGTCAAACAATGTGGCCTTGCTTGGCCGTGCTCGTTTCATCGAAGCAAACGGTTTGCCCAAGCATATAATTACATCGGCAATTGAACATCCGGCAATTTTAGGACCAGCGCAATTTTTAGAATCGCAAGGTTGGCGAGTTACATACTTGCCTGTTGATAAGCAGGGTTTCATTCGTTTAGATGATTTTGCCGCAGCGCTGAGCAGTGACACCAGCATGATTTCAATTATGTGGGCCAATAACGAAATTGGTGTGGTGCAACCAATTTTTGAAATTGCCGCTCTAGTGGAAAAGCATTGCCAGGCAGTGAGTCATGAAATATTTTTGCATACCGATGCCGTGCAGGTGCCGGGCAAGCTCGCCATCGATTTGAGCCAGCTATCTGTTTCATCGCTCTCTTTGTCAGGTCATAAATTTGGTGCACCAAAAGGCATCGGCATTTTATTTTTACGGCGCCTGGTCAATGTGATGCCGATTATCTTCGGCGGTGGCCAGGAGATGGGCCTCTTTGCCGGCACAGAGTCTGTGGCCGACATAGTTGCTATCGGCGAAGCTGCCAGCATGGCCCAAGGGCAGCAAGCGTCTTTAGAGCGACGTCTGCGCTCTTATCAAAAGCAATTATTTGAGCATCTTTTAGCTCTGCCTGGGGTTTCAATAACAGGGCCGGTTGACGTGAGTAAGCGCTTGCCGGGTCATGTTTCGGTGGCACTCGCCAACGGCGAAGGAGAAGCACTGGTACTGAAAAGTGATCTCAAAGGGCTTTCGCTGTCGAGCGGATCGGCCTGCCATCAAGGCATCATTGAGCCATCACATGTACTTCGAGCCATAGGCATCAGCGAAGAAAAAGCGCTTGGTGCCATAAGAATCAGCTTCGGAGCCGACAATAAAGATGACGATGTCACCAAAGCCATGAGCGTGCTTGAGCAAATTCTCAACAAAACGGCAAAGGCCAGATCAATTTAGTCTGGTGTGTCGCTTTTTTCTGCGGGTTGGTCTAATTTTTTGATTTCTGCCACTTGTTTTGGTGCCTCTGTAAACATATTGCCCACAAAATTAACCAGACCTGCTGTGCGCCTGGTCAGTTTACCGTGTAGTAGCTGAATGCCGCCTTGAGCCATTTTGATTTTAGATTTACTGTACGGGTACCACCACACGCGGTGCGCACCACCGGCGGCATCAATGCTGATGTGTTTGATATTGCAAAGATCTTGCAAGCCAAAGATGGAATGGCCTTTACCGAAGCCGCTTTTCTTGATGCCACCCCAGGGTAACTGTGGCGTAGCGTGAGAGAAAAGGCAATCATTTATCAAGACAGTGCCCACGTTAAGATCACGGGCAACGCATTCGGCCCTATTAAGTTTGCCCGCCCAGACAGTGGCTGTAAGGCCATATTCACTGTCGTTGGCGAGGTCCACCGCCTGGTCTTCGCTGTCAACAATCATAATCGGCATCACCGGGCCGAAAGTTTCTTCGCGCATAATTTTCATTTGTTGATTGACGCCCGTAATCACCGTAGGCTCAAAAAAGAAGCCCCCCAGATCTGTGCGAGCATGACCGCCAGTGAGACATTTAGCATTGCCGAGCACGGCCTCGTCTACTTGATTGACCACATGATCAAGTTGACCTTGATCAATTAGCGGCCCCACATCGGTCATAGGATCACTGGCCGCACCAAGCTTTAGTTTGCTGGTCATGGAAACAATGGTGTTAATAAGCTTGTCGGTGTTTTTGCCTTTAACAATGTAGACGCGTTCCACCGAAGCGCATGCCTGGCCGGCATTGGTGAAAGCGCCCCAGACCAGGCCACGAGCGGTCCAGTCAACTGGTGCGTCAGGCAGAACAATAGCTGCGTCTTTACCGCCAAGCTCCAGAGTGACCGGTGTTATTCTGGCGGAGGCCTGGGCCATTACGGCAGCACCACCTTCTACAGAACCGGTGAAAATCAGCTTTGACAGATTGGTGCGGCTTAAAATTTTGCCAGTGCTGCTATCACCGGTGAGAATCTGAATCACCCCCGGTGGAAAACCTGCTTCAAGAAAAAGCTCACCGATTTTGATACCAACTAAAGGAGACTTTTCTGAAGGTTTAAGCAGAACCGTGTTGCCTACCATAATAGCCATAAGAGCGGTCATAGTCGGTATGGCAAAAGGATAATTCCAGGGTGAAATAATGCCAATCACTCCCAATGGTTCAAAAGCGACAATGCTTTGTTTACTCGACAAAAGTGGGTTTGCCAGCGGCATGGGCTGGTCTGCTAATAGACGTTCGCAATTTTCAGCCAGCCAGACGCAGGTATCAAGCGGTCCACAAAGTTCTGAAAGATATGCCTCAGGCAAGGGTTTGCCTACTTCTTCGCTGATCAGATTTGCCAGTTCGTCAGCCTTGTGGGCAATTAACTGGCGAAATTTTAAAACCAGTTTGGCTCTTTTGCTGTAA
>CASBPX010000224.1 GCA_949127735.1 Candidatus Obscuribacterales bacterium
CGCGACCTCTACGAAACAGTGCGTCTATCTATGTATGAAAAGGTCAAAGATGCTCTCGCTTCTAAAGGCCTGGCCAGAAGCCAGATAATTGTCCTTGATGCCATGCTTAAACTGCGGCAGGTTTGTTGCGACCCACGCCTTGTGCCACTGGCGGCAGCCAAAAAAATTCAGTCGACCGCCAAATTAGATCTGTTGCTCGAAATGCTAGAAGAGCTAATTGACGAAGGAAAAAGCATTTTGCTGTTTTCCCAATTTACAAGCATGCTCGATCTGATTATTCCAGAGTTAGAATCTCGAAAAATTGCATTCGCGCAAATTCGCGGCAGCACTAAAGATCGGGCTACACCGGTCAAAGATTTTCAGAGTGGCAGTGTAAAACTCTTTCTCCTTAGCCTCAAGGCGGGCGGTACCGGGCTCAACCTCACAGCTGCCGACACGGTCATTCATTATGACCCCTGGTGGAACCCTGCAGTAGAAAGTCAGGCTACCGATAGAGCGCATCGTATCGGTCAGAAAAAAGCAGTATTTGTATTTAAGCTAATTGCCTCAGGCACCATAGAAGAACGCCTGCTGGAACTTCAAGAAAGAAAGCGTGCCATTGCCGACGGCATGTTTGACGAAGAAAATGCTTTGCCTTCTAAACTTACTGCCGCCGACATCGAATCTTTATTTACACCTTTGCCCACGGGCAAAAGACGCGAGCGCACTTCAATCACAAAGCGGTAACAACTCTCCGGTAAATTCGTTTTTGTAAGCAGGCAATGCAACGCACCTCCCCGACGTTGATACTACCTGCAATTCAAACACTTACTAGAGGTATGCATCATGGTAGAAGTTATCAATCACGCACAAATTTCAGACAAAGCTACTCAAACAAACGATACCCGTTCTGACAATATGAGCAACATAGCTGTATCAGCCTGGCAAGACAAAGAAAAAATGAGTGTCGGCAAAAAGTTTGTAGCAGAAGATGCCGGAACCAAATGTTTGAAATTTGATGATATCTACGGCAGCAAGGGCGGTTGTGGCAGCGGACAGGAAATTTTGCCAGGCAAACCAAACAGCATGGATAATTCTGACATAATTAAAAAACCATCTAAACCAGCCGATGGCGGTCTCAAAGATCCAATCAAAAAACCCAGCGAACCAGCTGATGGCGGCTTGAAAGATCCAATCAAGAAATTTTTTGACAAAGGCAATGGTGCAAGTGTTGAGGGTGGTCTAGAATTTTCTCCTGAAAAAACTGGCAAAACTCGCGATGGTGGCATGAAAGACATTGAGAATTTAAAGCCAATCGTTAAAAAGTTCGAAAAATAACCGAAATCACGGCCCGATTGAAAGAAAAGCCTCGCAAGTTGCGCGAGGCTTTTTTGATCATTTTCAGTGTTCACTGCTGCCAGGTGAGGCTATCTAGCTGTTAAATTTCTGTTCTAGGCTATCTTTATCAGAGTCAAAAATGATTTTTCGATCTACTCGCAGAAGGCTAGCATGCTCTGCTTGAATTGCTTTTGCCTCTTCTAGTTCTTTAAGAATTTCTCCATAGGGGTTTCTAACTAGCTCAAACGCAGCTTTACGTTTATTGTTTCTGTCGTCGATGCGGGCGTTTAGAACTAATAGTACGAGATAGCGCACCGCTGGTATGACGAGCAAAATAATAGAGTATGTTAGAAGAACGTCGATCAGAGCCGCTATGTGGTGTAACAAGTTTATTGTTGCAATGTGTTTAAACAACCACCAGCTACCGCAAAAATTGAATAACGCCAGCATCAAGACATTAGCTAATGCTATCGGAGGAAAGTTTGAAAATTTCCAGTTCTCTTCTTTGAGGTAGTTTTCTTGCCCTTGTCTTTGCTCTTGTTGTCGTTGTGAATAGCTAGGCTCTTTGCTAATGGAGTCTGGAAAAACATAGACGATGAAGCCGCTCTTTGTTACTTCTGGACGACCATTGAACTGTGCCAATGCGCTCATGACCATGCCACTATCTGAGGTGTCACCGTCAAGGAAGGGCGCAAGTTGCTCGGCCGATACTACACCGCCATTGACCTTGATAGCCTCTGCAATATGTTGCCAACGCAACTTCTGTAGATTGGAATTTGGTTTACCGTCGCCAAACAAGAAAGAAAAGCATTCAAGGAAAAAATTGCCTTTGGGATGCTTCTCTATGAAGTCAGTGTATCGGTCTCGCTGAGCGCTGGGGATGCTGTTTTGATAGGTGCTATGCGAGGGGCTATAGTCCCAGCTAAAAATGTCCGAAAGAAAGTTCACATCAAAGAAACCGGAGCCATCGAATGAGCCTAGATCACCGCTGTCTCCCCCAGCTCCATCAAATATAGATGCAATAGCTAAGAGAATCAAAGCCACGAAAATCACAACTATAACAAGCACTGATGTAAGTAATGCTACGCCAAACGATACTCGCACCACCCAGTAAAGTGACTTGAAGAGAAAGGCTCCAGCGAGTAGCGCAGCGCGGCGCCTTCCTCTTCGTCTGTAGATTCCGGAAAAATTTGGGGCAAAAGAGTAGTAAACGGTGCCGTCGTTAGCTACTTCAAGTTTGGCGCCGGTCTCTCCAGCAATTTTATTAAGCCAGTATGTAGCGCTATCAATAGATAGGCCGGAGCTTGTTGCAAGGTCTGGAGCAGTTGTGCGCAGGTTATTCTTGATAGCGTCTAAAGCTTGACGCTTATCTGGAATCAACAGAGAGTATTCTGGGTCTTCGGGATCCAGGCTACCTGAGGCTAATTGTGGAGGCTCGTGGAATTCGTCTGGCACTTTGTCTGGCACTTCACTAATCAACTACATACCCCAGCGGCTGTCTCTGTCACAAATTGCACCAGCGACTCGCTCGCTTGCTGTTCGGTTTTCGAAAGGTCGAGTAAAGTAGACATTAATGCAAATGCTATTAAATGTTTCATGGCGCCTCATTCGCTATTTCAAGATCTTCAGATGATTTGAGAAGAGCTTCAAATGAGTCTGGCGGCTCGCCTCGCTCCAGCCCTTTGGCAAAAAGAACATATGGGTCGTTCTTTCCGCCGGCCTGCCGCTGCGTCTTGTCGTCGTTGACCCACGTGTAGATGATTACCTTCTTTTCTCCAGTGCTTAGATAGCGGAAAAACAAACGGAAGCGGCCGAACTTGGCTCGCTTCCAGTGTTTGTATTCCTTGCCGAGCGTGTTGCCCTGATTCCAACGCTCACGACCGGGATCTGCGGGGATATCCTCACTGATCAACGTCACTATCTTCGCCAGCAGTTTGACAGTCGGATGTTCTCGGAAGGTATCCGGTTGCTGTTGGCGTACCTTTTCGGACGTGGCGAGCAGCTTGTCGAACTGAGATTTGAATAGCGGGTGTTGAAAGAGGTGAAATCCGTTTACTTCCATGGATAGCTATTCAAAGTCGTCGTCATTGAAAACGACTCCTTCGGTCAGGGCTTTTGCGCGGGCAACTGTTTCGGCGCTCAATGGCGAGACAGCCGACTGATTTTTTGCCAGGTCGTTTTCCAGAAATGCCAGGAACGCTCCAACGATAGGATCTTCTTCCTGCGCAACTTCTGCTCGGTCCAGAACGGAAATCAACATTTTGCCCGGCCCGATGATATCGGCACGAACTTCAGCCTGTTGTTTGAACTCAGGATTTTGCTTGAACAAGTCTTTGTCCAGGCGAATTGCTTCGGACGAACCTGACGTTGTGATTTTGCCTTTGTAAGACACAGCCCGAACCTCCGCAATTATTTGCATACATACGTATTATTGTACGTATAGTATATCTTGTCAATAGTGGCGTGGATTGATTGACCAGCTCGCCCACTCATGTTCGAGTTTCAGGACAATATTTCCAATAGAGCCAGACTACTCGCCATTACCAAAATCATTTTTCAACTGTTCCACAAGATCGCGAATGCCTTTCCAATTGGGATCGCTCTCATCAATTGTGGTCACTCTGTGCAAACAATCTTCGGCAGCGCGAAAATCACCCTGAATGGCATAGACACGCGACAAATGCAACCAACCATTGATGTAAAAAGCATTGATTTGCACGGCCTTAATCAGCAAATCCTGAGCCTTATCTAGCAACCCCTTTTTGATCAATAGTGATCCGAGATTGCCGTAGGGCCATTCGAAATCAGGATACTCACTGACCAATCGCTCGAACATTCTTTGCGATTCATCTTCATTGACGAACATCTGATTGTAGCCTTGAATATTGAGCTGCTCCGCCATAAGCGGCACCGGATAGCGAGGAATCTTAGAACGCAAAAAACAACGCGCCTTGGTGCCTACGGGTCCGTCTCCGTCAATTTCAATGGCAGCAGTCAGTGCATCTCGGGCCTGCTCTGTCCAACCAACCTGTTTATATCGCACCGCCAACTGCCAGTACTCCTCGGCGCTTAAACTCTCAGGCAACTCGCGCGGCGGCGGCTCAGGATGTGTTCGGTCGGTCAGTGCGCGCCGCAGTTTTTGCACATACTCCTGGGCTTCTACTTCTGATAATCCAATCGTTAACAATTGATCTTTCATTGCCTGAAGCGGATCAGAATTAGAGTCAGCCTCGCCTTTTTTGCCATCATAAATTTCAGCTCGATCATTGTCATCTATAATCAGGCCATCTTTTTCACTGTTCGCCACTTCTTCGCGCGTCAATTGCTGCAACAGCTGCATCAAAGCCTGAGCAAAATTGGCCCCGTCGGCTTCTGAATCTTTGGCCTTAGCAGCTTTTTCACCATTCTCACCGGCTGCGGCAGAATCAGGGAGCTGGTCCACAGCACTGCCTGCATCTGCATCTCTACTGCTCATGCCCATACCCTGCATGCTCAGTCCGTCACTACACTGGGAGAGCCGCGAAAAGGCCTTAGCCGCATGATTATGCCGGCCCATGAGCGTATACAAAGCAATCAAACGTTGATACTCGCGGGCGCTAAGTCCTTCCGGTACTTCTTCAGGAGGCTGATGATTCATCGAACATTCCACACAACACAAGATAGCCTGAAATCAGTGGCGCTTTACTGGTGTGATGAAACGGTTGGTTTGCGGCGCCAGCTGCTTACTACTAGCATTTACCCGATCTAGCAAAGACCAATACAATGGCTCGCCGCTTCTTTGAGGCTCAGCCCTGTCAGTACGTACAACTTTTTTCAATACCGGGTCACCGCCCACGAAATCAGTGCCGGCATCATATAAAACACGAGCTCCAACGATGCCGAAGCCCAGCAACTTGGTTTTTGGAATTAGACTGAGTACTCCACCTGCGACAGCTGCGCCATCCATCGCCGCATGGGCCAGATGAGTGCTGCGATTACCGTAAAGATCGCTTTTGTTGGCCATGGTGACGTCGTTGTAGAGCTCCAGGCCATAACTGATGCCCAACAGTGGTGCGGCAACCGGGCGATATTTGTAACCGAGGCCCAGCACAGCTGCATTTTTTACCGAGGTTAAAACAGGGTAGCGATCAAAATTGCTTTCCTTCTCGTAGACAAAATTAAAACGTTTGTTGGAATCTTGCAGCAATTTGGCCACATTTTCAGAAGGCACAAGGAAAGCAGCGCCTGGCCTTTCAGGGCTCATATTGGTGGAAACGCCCACAGTCTCACCCCGAGCATTTTGCACAGGGCCACCTGAGCTACCATGATTGATGCCCAGCCTGGTGTCTAGTCTTGAAGTAGCTAAAAACTTTTCAGCATCGCGCTGGTACGCCGGAACTTCGTTTGGATAAAGTACCTCAACTATGTTCATCCACATGGAGCTTTCAGCAGTTGTTTGCACGTCTTTATAGCTCTCGATGCTTTTAAACTGGCCCACAGTAATGATAGCTTCGCGAACACCGTTAGGATGACCGCTGGCAAACAAAGCCTCGCCTCGCACCAGAGCCTTACTGGCACCAAGTTTGACTGCTTTTGAAGGAGCATTCAGACCCTCCACATCCAACACTGCCAGATCGCTAAACTCGTCAACTTTGCTCACCCGCGCCATGAAGACTTCACCACTGGGGGTGGTCACCTCAATTGATTTTGCGTTGCCGATCACATGAACATTAGTGACCACCTGCTTGCCATCACCGACAATAAATCCACTGCCGGAGCCGCTACGGCCTTGATCAGAACTGACGGAGATTAAAACTGTTGATTTCTTGGCCTGTTCGACAGCCTGGGTCGAAATTACTTCCTGCGCCAGCCTTTCAGCCGCACCGCCATCGACATTGGCGCCATTCAACCGATCGGCATGACTCTGCATTTCTTTGCCGATGATCTCTAATTTTCGCGTCAGTGCAGTATCTGTCATGCTTCTGATACTAATTGGGCAAAGATAAGAAGTCAGTGGGGAAACTACGTAGTTTCACGAGTTATTCACCTTATCGGCCGTACATTGATTTCACTGAGCTACGCGCCCCCCGCTGCCGGAGTAATCGAATGTCTATAAGAACCCTGTTTGCTGATCACCATCTTGAATCTTACGTTCAGCCAGCAATTGCCGCCCCGCCGCTGTCGATCAAAGAAATTTGGCATGATTTTCGCTTCCCTTACGGTAGTACAGGCGTTGACACTGTCGAAAGCAAAGAAAACTTTGCAGTAACCGCCGCAGAGAAAACTAACGCTGCTAAAAACGACCATTTACTAATCCGCGGCAACGATCAGCTTGATGCCATAAACAAGCACCTCGACGCTGTGCCACTTAATCGTGTGCAAGAAGGAGATCTCGTAGTGCTGAGCGGTCGCCCCGGCCGACGTGAACAATGGGGAATCGTCACCGAAGGCAAAAATGGCGAATTGTCAGTTCATCACACCGATAGCCACTACTGGTCTAAAACGTCATTGACCGAACTAGCTCGCGGATCGCGCCTGCAAGAAGCATATCGTCCAAAAAAGGTGCGCTGAACAGTTAGTCTGCCGCCTGTCACAAATTGTCAGCCACCTGCCATAACTGTTCAAATTCACAATTTTATCGCATGATAAGAAAGGCTGTGGAGATTGGCGATGCTCAGGCGGCAAAATTTAGTTTCGGCGATGTTGTTTTGCGCCGCCGCAATGAGTTCGCCTGATGCCACAGCAGAGACTCAACCGGTCTACATGCTCGATCAAGAATTGCGCAGCACTGGTAAACAAACTACGTATATTAGCGACAAAGCTGTCGCCACTCAACAAGTCGGCACAAAGCGCCGCACGCTTCAGCGCGCACCGAGCTGGAATGTACTTACTATCAACGACGACAGTCACACCTGGTTTGAATGCCCAGCCAAAAGCCGGAACGGACTGATTATGCAACGAGTAATGCTTTTTGAAGGCGCCAATTTCGATAAACTAAAATGGTTGCCGGTGGAAAGCGGCATCATAGGCGGCATCGCCGCCACGCGCTGGGTAGAAGCAAAGTATGCAAAAAACTGGAAAGTGCAGCTCTCTGGTTTTGAATTTGTTGAACAAGAAATACGTCGCAACGGCTTCTGGACAGCCAAAGATGCGCTGGTATCAGCCGCGGCCGCTAATGCTCTCGCTCGCAGTCAAGGCATGCCACCAATCGGCAAAGTGCCATTGCGCTTCTATCACATTACAAAAGTAGCCGGAAATCGAAAAATCATAGTCGAAACCTATCGCTGCACCCCCTCAAAAGTCAACATCGCTAATCTAAATGTGCCGACGAGTTACACGCAAAGCCGCAGCGAGTTTGACGGCTCGGTAAAAGAAGGCAGCATTATGGACGCCTTCTTTCCCTTGACACCAAAAGACAAATGAAATTTTTTGACTTGCTAACAGTCGGTATCGTCACTGGTGGCTTATTATTAATTTCTTGCTATAACCAGGCAGAAGCAATAAAGGCTAAACACTTAGATTCAAGCAAGACAGACAATTATCAAGACAAGTTGCTGAGCTGTCCTAAAGACTATTCAATTGGCCGCTTTTATTTGCTCAGCAACTGCAGATTAACCGATCAAACCATCAAGCTTGATCAAAATATTCAGACAGAAAATGCTCAAGGCATCGTGCACATTAAGGGTACCGGTAAACTGGCTTTCATAGCCAGTTACAAGCTTTTACAAAATATGCAGCCACTGACTAATTTTAAAGCTGACGATATACAAATTCTCGATCTTAGCGACACCATTTTCGAAGAGTCAGAGTTATCGCATATCACAAAACTGACTGGTCTGCAGCGCCTCCAGCTTGACGGCACCGAAGTTACAGATGATTGCCTGAAGCATATTGCGTGCCTGACTAACCTCGAATTTGTCAACATCTCCAGAGCGATGATCAAGGGCACGACTCTGGAACAGTTGATACCACTCAAGCGAATGATCAGACTGGAACTGGGTCACAACAATTTAAAGGCCAGCAATCTAGGCGGTCTGGCCAAACTACAGATGCTCAAGACGCTGCGCGTACAAAATTGTCAATTGACCGACGAAGGCCTGAAGCCCGTAAGCGCCATCGTCGGATTGGAAACTTTGATAATGCATGATAATCCCAAAATTACAGACGCCGGGCTCAAGCAATTGAGCAAATTGAAAGGGCTATCCTGTCTAGGAGTAGGGCACACGGCCATAACTGTTGGTGGACTAAAAGCGCTTGCCGCTTTACCGCTGCAATCTCTGCGCGTCTATGCCAATCAATTTACACCGTCGCAAATTGAAAGGATAAAGGCAATTTTTCCAAAAGCCACACTGGTGATCGAGAGGGCGGGGCGCAAGGTCGATCATTCGCTATTTGCGCCGCTGCATTAGCCTGCTGCTCAAATTAAGGAGCATTACCCACAGCTTCCACATACCAGATTCCGTTCTGCATGCGTAAAGTATAGAGCCAGACCGCATTGTAGCCCGCCAATTTCTGCATACGCACACGCACCTTAACCAGATCACCTTGCGCCGGCGCCACCGAAAATTCTGAATCTGATGGTGTAGTTGTTAACCAGTGATGTCTTGAAACCGAAGTTTGATAAGCAGATTGATCTTGAAACTTGGCTTTGTAAGCCGGTGCCAGGTCATCCCAGGCCACAGCGAAATCTTTAAAAGCAATGGCGCGAAAATGATACTTGAGAAAATCGATAGCGCTGGTTTCGCGCACTAAACGCACGCGATCAACGTGTGTTGCAGCCACAGTAGCCGGTGGTGTAGAATTTTCACGCCCAGGAGGTGTCTGCGTATAAGACTTTGCCGCTACAGGCAGTGCCACTACAGGTGGAGCCGCAGCCAAAGAATCTAAATCTTTGACGCCTGGCCTGGGTCGCACAGGAGTACAAGCAATAACTAAATCTTTGCCTGTCCACTTGCTTGCTTCCAAAACTGGAGTCTGCAATACACCTCGCTCTTGCACCACTTCTTGTTGCACTTGATCTTTGACAAAATCAAAAACTTGATTGACGTCTGTCGACTCACCTTGCTTCTGCAGACCATCAATTAAACTGCGAGTGAAAACCGAGTTGGGATATTTTTTTGACTCCCATGACGTTTGATTTTTATCGCTGGAGCAGATAACCAGCTGACCGGAGCCCTGTGCAATTGAGGCAGCATCGGCATTGGCGGTGCGCACGATGCCTTTTCCTCCTGATGCACCACCCGCATGGCATGTATCTAACACCACCAGAACGCGGTCGCTATGAACTCTTTCACGAATGGTGTCTGCTAAATGCTGCATGGGAATGCCGGTAGTAAAAAGCTTGGTTGGATTAGTATCGTGTGCAACAACATAGTTAACACCACGAATATCGGCGTCAGATGAGCTGCCGTGGCTGGAAATAAAAATCACAACCAGGTCGTCTGGAAGCGCAGCACGGGGCAACCAGCTATCGCCGAGCTGATCAAGAATGCGATCTTTTGTGGCGTTCTCGTTGAGCAAGAGCCGCACGTGATCTTTGGCAAACTTGCCTTTAGTGATCAAATAATTGTAGAAATCTTGCGCGTCCTTAGCCGGATAACGAAGATTTAAAGACGGGTCAGTAAATTTGCTAACACCAATAACCAGAGCCCATTTATCAGTCACAGGACGATTGGCGGCCGTTTCTTGAGCGCCAGCAGGTTGAATCAGAAAAGCTATGGGCGAGGCTGCCGAGATGCACACAGCTGCCGAAATTATTGTGATTGCAGTGTGAAATAGGCGCATGAAAATGGCTCGATTGCTTCATAGTGAAGAGGTCTAGACTTGATCAAAATGCCACGGATTGGGTCAAACCAAACTTGATATACTCGGCTTATGAAGACTTCCAACGCGCCGCAAATCAAAACCGAGCGCCTTCTCTTGCGCCGTTGGCGCGAAGAAGATTTGCATCCTTTCGCCATGCTCAATGCCGACCCGCTGGTGATGAAGCATTTTCCCAAATCACTAAACCACGATGAAAGCAATGCCATGGTCGAGCGCATAGAAAAAGCCTTCGAAAATAATGGTTTCGGATTGTACGCTGTAGAACTATCTGAAGGTGAAGAGTTTGTTGGCTTTGTCGGATTATCAGTGCCGACTTTCCAGGCAAAATTTATGCCTTGCGTGGAAATTGGCTGGCGATTGGCTGCTCAATACTGGGGGCAAGGATTAGCTCCTGAAGCGGCACAAGCGGTAGTTGCCGACGGATTTAATCGAGTTGGTCTAAAAGAAATTGTTTCTTTCACCGCCACCACAAATTTGAATTCAATGCGAGTGATGGAAAAGATCGGCATGACCAGGGCTTTAGAAGATGACTTTATGCATCCATCATTGCCTGATGGTGACCCTCTTAAGCCTCATGTTTTATACCGGCTGCGGGTAGCCAGCGAAAGACCATGAAATTCCTCCAGCTGCTGGCGGAATTTCATGGTAAAAGAAATCTAGCTCGATTTCAGCGACTCGACAAGGCGATCCAGTGGTCATATCAGGTCAAAAAGAATACTTGCTCACATATAAGGCCACGAATCTGGCCGAACTCTGGCAAGGCGCGCTTCATTTTTCTAGTACACGACGCCTGATTCTCTCAAACACAGTCATCTGCGTGCTTATTGCACTGATCACTGCATTCTGTGTCAGCCACGGCTTCGCTGCTTTTCTAGCAACTTTTTTGGCCACTTTGACTATTTGCGCCTTCCTTCTTGCTTTCGCCAACCTATGTGCTGCTTTCTTTTATTCGCTGCTAGTTGTTGTTCTAGGTAACCTAAATCTTGAATGTAAGACAGTTATTGACGAGAATGGCATAAGAGACTCACTCGGCTGGATAAAGATCAGTTATAGATGGCACCAGATCCGCGACCTGGAAATAAAAAATGGCAACATCTATCTAATTGCCATGTTCAATGGCATACAAATACCGCCTTCCGCTTTTTCCAATAGCAGCGAAGCTGAGGAATTTTTTGCTCTCGCTAACCGATACAAAACGGAAGCGCATTCTACAAGAAGCAAGATCGCCAAAAACAACGATATAAGCGTTCAGGATACAGCGGCTCTGCTTGAGTCAATGCAAGAGGAAGAAGAAGCCAAATGGCTAGAGATTGAAAATAAACACAGAGAGCAAAAGCGCGACTAGCCTCGCAACCAGATCGCAATCGCATGGTAAGTTTTTTCAACCAGCTGAAAAACCTGAAGGATCCTTCACATTTTTAATAGAGCCATTTATATAACGGCCACCGACTGCTCAGTTATGTTCTGCGTTTCGAAGCCTTCTTTGCAGGCGGTTCTTTCTGCTTTGACGCTGTGCCCCAAGCATTACGAGCACTTTCAATTGCGGTTACCATTGTCTCAACTTCGCTCTGATCGGGGCCGATAAATTTCAATCCATCCGTGATCCAATCGGCTATTTCCGGCTTGCGAAGATGATAAAAAACATTTCGGCCCTGCCTGTTTTCTACCACGATTCCATGACTGCGAAGATGCGAGAGCTGCTGCGAAGTCGCAGCAGATGATATCTCAAGGATATCCTTCAACTCGGTAACCGTCAGCTCTCGTGCTTTTAATTCTTCAACAATGCGAACCCGAATAGGATGCGACAAAACGTTGAAAAGTTTTGACAGCTCATTGCTTACTACGACTCGATATGGCAATGACTTCGTCCTCTACAATTGCTAATATTCAAACATTGACATATATATTAAACACGAAAGCATTATTTTGCTAGAGCTTGCAAGTAACAATATCGAATGCTGTAAGGGCCTGCAGGTACTCTACGTGAACATCGATCAATCGTCCTTGCGCCTCGGCTGTCGCGCGTTCTCTCTGATTGAGCAAGAAAAGTGTGCTGTCGCCGGCGGCAAATCGCTGCTTTTCCCCTGACTCTACAGACTTGGCCTTGTCGACTTCTGCGGCAAGAGCAGCAAATTTTTCAAAAGAAGTATTGATTGCTGAAACCACGTCATCAATTTCTGCAATAATTCTTTGCCGCTCTGCGGCTTCATCAAAGGCAAGTTTTTGTAATTTTGTTTCAACAGCCATAATAAGCCCATGGGCGGTTCTCCGTCTCAGTGGAATTGAAAGATTGACTCCACCCCGCACCACCGGACCTATGCCATTTTTGCCCGTGTCAGCGCCTTGAAGTGCGTAAGCATCTACAAGCGGCAATAGCTGATTTCTTGCCAGCTGCAGCTCGGCGATGATAATTTTTCGTTCTGCTGCTATGCGTTTGAGCTCAGGGCGTTGAACAATAGCAAGCTTACGAGCCTCAGCCCAAGTATTCTCGGGCAGTTTTTGCGGAGCAGGGGCTAGCTCGGGCATGGCGTCAACCTGCGGTACTGTATCTGGTATCAAGTTTTGCCGCCACAGATAAACCGACATTTGCAGACTGGTCTTTTGTAGATCTCTTTGAGCCTTAATAAGTCCGGCTTTCCGTCTTTCAATTTCTTGTTCCGCTTCGGTTACTTCCAGCGCCGCAGCGTCTCCACTCTTGACTCTTTCTTTGATCTGGTTAACCCGCTGCGTTGCAATGGTGAGTAAATTGTTTGCTACGATCAGTCGCGACCTGGCACCCAACCACTCCCAATAAACACCGGCAGCTTTGATCAGAATCTCCATACGCGCTGCTAAATAAACTTGCTGGGCGACTGGTTGGCTCAGTCGAGCTTGCTTCTCCGCAATAGTTTTCTCGTTCACCGCTCGCCCGCGCAGTAGAGGTACCGATAGCCCAGCGTAATATTCTCCAGAATTTCCCGTGGGCACAAAAGGTGTCTTTGTATCATTAGGATTTAGCCGCATTCCAGCAAAAACTTTCATACCAGATCTAGTTAAGAGGTCAACTCTCGATTCGTTGTGAATTGCATTTTTGGCTTTGCCTGCTTCAAAGATGTCTTGCACTCGTAGATATTCGCTCACATGATTTAGTACAGGATCGAACGCACCTGATTTTTCTAGCAATTTGGCCATCGCCAAACGGCGCTCGGCGTCAGCACTGAGCAGCTTCGGAAAGTTAGAATCAATCGATTGAACAAAACCGCTGAGCGTCAATTGCGCCCCGTCAGTGCGTTGTGCCGTCGAACTCAGCGGCTTCTCTTTTGAGAATTCTCTCAAATAGACTGGTGCCGGCAGCATCTGTACGTTCTCTTGTGCCAAAACCGGCAGAACAAAACTACCGGTTATTACAAACAAGGCCAGCGACAGAGCATGTTTTGGGAGCATCAATAATTCTCCCTACTTACTCTTACGCTTTATGGCAGATGAGCTGTCCTTTCCTTCGGACTGCGTGTGGTGCAATCCGAGTTCTTCAAGCTTGATAGTTGGAGGGAATGAATTGAATTGTCGCCAGAGTTCGAAGCCAAGCGATACGGTATCGAGCATTATCCATCCGCTAGCTTCAGCACCCGGCCGCAGAAATTTCGAATTAGGCCAGGGCTCGTCTTTACCCGCTTTGATGGCTGCCCAGTCAGGCTTGACGATCACCCGATAACTGTTTTTGCCATTGTCCACCGCATCAATCACAGCCACTCGACCGGCAAAGGTACCGACTGCTATAGACGGCCAGCCGGCAAACTGCAAAGCAGGCCAACCAGCAAACTGTAAGCGCACAGGCCGCCCAACACTAACTAGAGGCGCGTCGTTATCGCTAATTAAGAGCTCTACGGCAAGGTCCTGCGTTGTAGGGGCAATGACCGCTAGCACGCTTCCCGCTTCAACCGTAGAACCCGCCCCTACCTTAAGCAATTTGACGATTCGCCCAGCACAAGGAGCAACTACCTGTCTTTGAGCGACGCGATTGGTGAGATTAGCGATATCAATTTCTAGTTTCGATGCATCGATTGTGATTGACTCGATAGCCTCTTGTACCTGAGCTATGGTGGCGGCGACATTGCTCATAGCGGCTTCCGTATCGGCCATGATTTTGCTTTGATCAAATCCTGCAGCTGTCTCATCTCGACTAGCGATTTCAACCGCCGCAATTGCTCGTTCCACTTCGGTTTGAACTCGCGCCGATTCTAACTGTGCCAGTTCAAAGTCGCGCTTCGAGCGCAGTCCTTTAACAAATAAATCATCGAGACGCGTTAAATTAAGGTCGGTAGTCACCTGGTTTTGCTTAGCAGCAGCAAGCGCTTGTTGCGCTTGTGAAATTCTACTGGTTGCTTGTTTAGCGCGCTCACCTGCCGAAGGCACAGCAGCTCGCTGAGATCTCTTCAGGTTGCTCATTTGAGTTTCTAGAGCTTTAAGTCGATTTTTAGCAGCCTCTTTGCGTGCGGCCAGGGCTTTGCGTTGGTCAAGTAGCCTTGCCGATTGGCTAGGATCAAGAAACTTCGAGTCAAGATCCATCAACTCGGCAACTACCTGGCCTTTAGTGACGATTTCACCATCTCTAATATTCCAACTCACGATTCTTCCTGGTATCTGAGCTTCAATATTCTGTGGTCTTTCCATTGGCGAGAAAATCATCACTTGACCAATTCCAGAAATAGACTGCTGCCAGGGGACAAACATGGCACAAACAGTTACCGCTATGACCAAAAACCACAAGACCACCGCAACCACTGTAGCCGATCTGCCAAATGAGACCATCTGCAAGCATTTAGGCTCATAGAGCGTTTCTTCAGAATGTCGTGAAATCGTTTCTGTCATGATAAACCTACTATTTCCGAGCTTCTTTACGGCGCTCAGTTCTACGCACATCATTAGCCAAGTCTGGAAATAGTGAAGAAAACTCACTATCTGCCCGCCAAGATAACGTGGCCGGTGAATCAAATTCGACAATTTGACAATCGGCTAGAACATAGACCTGGTCAGAGCGTTTTACAACTTCGGCGTCATGCGAAATGTCGATAAGTGTCCACCGAATTTCAGGATCAAGAAGCTTTTCAACGATAGCCAATTTAGTTCTCTCATCAATTCCGGTAAAAGCTTCATCTAAGATCAGTAGCGACGGATGATGAGCAATGGCTCTCGCGATGAGAAGCCTTTGAACCTGACCTCTTGAAAGATTTTTTCCGCTAGCCACAAGTTGAGTCTGCAGACCTTCAGGAAGGCGCGCTACTTCTCCTGCCAATTGCGACACACCCAGTGCCCACGTGACGTCTTTATGAGTTACGTAAGCACGTCCCATGCTGACATTTTCTTCGATCGTTCCTTCAAATATTTCGTTTGCATCACCGACAAAGCCAATACATCTGCGCACAGCAGCCAGACTTAAATCACGAACGTCCATACCGGCGAAGTCAATAGCCCCTGAATCAGGCTCAAGAAGTCCGCACAATATATGCGCTAGTGTGGTCTTGCCTGCCCCACTGGCTCCAACCAGGCTGGCCCTTTCTCCAGCTTGAATGCGCAAGTTGAGATTGCGTAAAACCGGAATGCCGGAATTATAGCTAAAAGAAACCTCTTGCATTACGACAGAGGCACCCTCAGTGGTATCAATAATTTCAGAACCACTTCTTCGCTCTAGTGGCAGATCGGTTAGATACCCGACCTTGTCGAGACCAGTAAGCAAGTCATAGTAAGTATCACAATTGCGTATCAGCTTCTCCAGTGCTGACAGTACATTCAGCACGACGAGCTCGGCGGCCACAAGTTGCCCTAAAGTAAGCTGGCGATTGATAACAAGCCAACCTCCGATTGCCAATATACCGGCACTGGCCAGCGCCTGAAAAAGATAGGTGCTGAATGACTGCCTGAAAAGCACAGCGAAGTGAGACCGCCGCGCATGCAAGTAACTAACTACTAATTGATCAGATCTCTGAAGAATGAAATTAGGAAAACCGTGCGTCTTGAAGCTGATATGGCAACGACCAAGATCCTCTAACCATTCAGCTACCCGATATTTTTCAATAGACTCATCAATACTGGTTTTGATGCCGCCTACTCCTAACACCATGGAACAGATGACTATAAAAGCGATAATTGCAAAGTCAAAAGCCAACAACCACGGGCTGTAAAATGCCATCAAGATCAGTCCAATGGCAACTTGCAAAAGCGACGCGGGCACGTCTAAAAGTAGCTTTCCCCAGGCTTTCTGAATTGTCATTACGTCAAAAAAACGATTTACCAGCTCCGGCATATACTCTTTTGAAAAGGCCTGAGTCTGAATTTTTGGTATGCGCGAGCCAAGCTGCATCACCACTCGGGCGAAAATTCTTTGTTGCAAGATCTCAACCAGTCTCAATTTGAACATTCGAAGAATGGCTACAAACAAAAGTCCAACAAAGAGCAAGACAGACATCACAATTAGTGGCTGCAAAAAAATACCTGCAGCAATAGTGTTAACTACAGCTTGAGCAGCAAGCGGTACGGCCAGGGAAAGCAGTCCTGTCACCAGCGTGTAACTGAGCAAGATCAATAGATCATGCGCATCGATCTTTGCCAGTTCCCAAAAGCGCTCAAGCGGCTGCGGATGCGGCAAACTGTTGGTGGCCATGGACTCCTCTTGGCAGCGAATGAATTCACGATAGCACGCAGCTTTAATATATTCAAGTATTTGAATATATTGATATTACGAATAGTTGCCGATTGATATCCAAAGGTAATTCTCAGCAAATGAAAAACCTGAAGAATCCTTCACATGCTAAATTAAATCGATTCTACCACAGGTCACCAGGACAATTTTAAGCAAACTGCGCAGTCAAATACTCAATCGCTGAATCCAGCAGTTCATCTTTGCCTGCTCGAATTCCGGCGATGGTCGGACGCACCAGTATGTCAGGTTGCAATCCACGCCCCTGCACTCGAGTACCATCAGCATATTCAATCAGGTCGCCGGTGAAAGTTATATTGATCTCGCCAGGAATATCAAAATCAGTCACGGTGCCAACAGTGCCCGCAGTGGGCGAACCAATAAATACAGTTCCATTGGCCGCTTTTAAAAACATCGCAGTTTGCTCGGCCTGGCTTTGAGCGCTGGCGTCAATTAGCATCACCGTTTTGCCCTCATAGCGCCATAAGGGGCTGCGATAGAGGTACTGCACAAAAGTTTGAATCTGCGGCTCCACTTCATCAAAAGTTTTATAGGTTCTGAGCGGGCTTGCCACCACCGGCCTTTTGAATCTAACGGCAGCTACACGCGCCTCGGCACAAAGCCTTTCAGCAATAGCATTCATAGTATATTTGGGATAACCCCGCATGTCGAAAATTATTCCGCGGGTGTTACGGAAGGCTTCGAACATTTCACACACCATTGCTTCGGTCAGATGGTTAAGGTTGGCATAACCAAAATTTTCATTCTCAAGCTTATAAAAAGCAGCAACGTCATCAACCGGTTCGTCAGCCAAAGTCGCTGAATATGGATCTCTCCGCTGCAGCGAAATGGTTTTAATCTTGCCATTAAAGTCTTCTACCGATAAAGCAGCGACTGATGCGTCAGCACCACTCAAGAAAAAGTCAGCAACTTTTCGGTCTAACGAATCAGCTGTAGATGCGCACAGATAGCGCTCAAGCTCTGCGCACCTGCTGTCTGCACTCTTGCCGTCCACTGAAACAATGATGTCTCCGATTTTTAAATCGGCGCCCTGCAACAAATTGCCATCGAGAATTTTAGTGATGACGACTTTGTTCTCGATGATGGTGCAAAGCAATGGTGGCGATGCTAGACCGTAAAAGTCGTCCATTACCTTACCACTGACAAAAACATGTGAGTCTTGCAAATGCTTGACCATAGTAGACACTGCCAGGCCATACTCTCGAGCATCAGCAGCTTGACCAAATGCTATAAGTGAATCTAGAAGAATGTCGTCCCAATTTGCGCCCATCAGATCTTTGCCCAGAAAGAAATAATGAATGACATACCAGATACGAAAAGCCGCCAGCAGCCTGTAGCCACGCTCTGGATAAATATTCTCGGGATAAAACGCGGGGCGAATAATGCCACCACAGGCAGTAGAAAAAGAAATCGTCCGGCTTGGATGGAGACTCTCGGTGGTACCCACGGAACCACCGTTTATCCACTGCATTGCTTCACGCAATCCCACTTCTATGTCGTCATCAGAGCCTGTGATCAATTTATCAGGAAAAAAACTGGCACGGCCACTGGGATAGATCAGTTCTTCTAAGCGAACATAAGCGGTAATATTTCCAGGCAAATAAACTATAGATCGCGCGGCGGCTATCTCAACGATAGAGTGGACACCTTCGCAAATTACCCCCCCATGGTTGTAAGAGCAGTGCAGCCCCAGAACAATACCTGGCAGTCTAGACGAACTATCAATTAAGAAATAGACCGGAACCTTTAGATGATCATCAGCATAATAGAATGTCTCAGCCTCGCGGGTGACAAAAGCAGAGAAATAGTATCCGTCACTTTTGGTACTGACAAATCCAGAATGCAATCGTGAGCGATAAGCTGGAGCATAGATAAACTCTTTTGTGAGATACGACGAAATCTCAGAATCAAATATGAGATCGACATTTACCCAAGGTGCACCATAACGACGCAGATCAAATAGCACTGCCGAAGCAGAAGAAAGGTCATCAAATCTTTTCAGCAACTCAGCTTTTATGTCTAAGATTTCGTCAGCCCGCAGTTGCTTCAAATCAAAAACCGCCACCGAATCTTTGATCGAAAACAGCTGGCGCGGCACTGCTTCAGGCAGTTCAGGTGGCCCATAGTCTTGCTGCACGCAAGCATAACTATCGCTATCTTCCAACTTACGCAGCATGCTGTCTACTGCTTGCAGATAATCATCATCACTGCTTGCCGCTTCAAGCGCATCGATTGCAAGCACCAGCGCCTCATTCCAGTCGGCAGCACGATAAGCCAAATACGGGTGAAAGAGAGCAACAAGGGCCCAGAGCTTGCCCAGCGCCACCAGACGCTCCATGGCAACATTGCCCTCACAGCTCTCTTTTCCACCTTTGCGTTGCATAAATAACCCCAACCAAACCAGCTAAGCCGGTCTTCAGTCGGTCGTTATTTTACCAACGATTGTCCCGGAATAGTGCTTACTCGCGCCGCAGAACCTAACACCCCTATTGAGTCAGCCCAGTAGTTGTTGGCGCGATCAAATTCGCGTACGGCGGCACTGTTGGGTTTGAGACCATACCCACCTTCTGCCAGCATGAAATTACGAGCTGCCTGCACTGCGTGAAATTCTTCAGGTTTGTAAACCCAGGCTCTCCAGTGAGCCATACCACGATAAGCAGGATCTTCGAAGTCGATAATGTTGTATTTGATATTGGTGAATGGCGCGTCGAGACGATCGTAAAACTTGGCACGACGAATACGCACAGCCAGTTCCTCGGCCGCAATGCCCAATTCTTTTGGATGCTCCATTTCTAAAGTCAGCGCGGTAAATTTAGGATTTTCTTGACTGACAATTTTACTCAAGCGCTCTGCGTGCAGCGAACCTATACCTGATGATCGCAAATTTTGCTCGGTAGCAATATAGTCTAAATTTGCAAACTTCAGCGCATTTTCATCATGCATTGAGATGAATGAAAATGAGCGCAGTGAACCATCAAGGTCGCGAGTTGTATGCACAGCCATGCGGCCGCTGGCCACAAGTTCTCTCACTTCTGCTGTAGGTTGCAGTTCAGATTTTGGAAAAGATTTTTCGTAAAGAGCAACTACGTCGTCTTTGACGGTGGCCTCTTTCTGAGTCACATAATGATCTGGATTGTCAACACGGTAAGGTTTTTGCCCAATCACTTCTGAAGGTTTCAAATGAAACTCAGGTGAGCGGTTGACCCATGGCTTGGTGATTTTATGACCGACACCGGCACCAAGTGCACCACCAGCAAAACCAATACCATAGTCGACTACTCCGGCACCGATATTATGGGCCAGCTTTTCTTTGGCGACTTCGGCGGCGGAGGCGTCATTCCAGGTTGTCACAGCTGGGGCACCTAAACGATAAGACCAATCTGCTACGGCGACCGCGGCAAACACTTTACCGCTCTTCTCAAGCCCTGTGCGTACCGCACCTGTGGCCGCTTTACCTAAGAGACCGGGATTCTTCGCTAAAGCACCAATTACCAGTCCGGCCGCCACACCAATAGTGGCGTCGATGGCCAGCGTGCCCTGATCGTTCTTAATATGCGCCTTCGCCGCTTCGAACGCTCGTGCCGGAGCACTGGCGAAAAGCTGACCTTCGCGAACCAGTTTAGCTCCAAGACTGTCGGCTTTAGACGAGTCAGAGTCGGCGTGAGTATCGGCACCAGAACCGGTGCTAGAGTGCGCGTCCGCAGGGCGGTCTAGAGGGGTGTGTTTTGACTGTATTGGCATATTGCACCTGTCTGGGGTCGTAATTGCAGTTTGCAATGCAAAAATGACTAAGTTATGACTGACGCAATACGACGGTATCTTGGCCCTATCAAATCACTTAAATGGACTGCGCAACCATTACATGCACATGCCTTTTAATGCGCCATCCCATTTTCAGAACTAGAACGTATACGTTCTAGTTCCGAAAACAGATCACCCGACGACAAAACTCAAAGCCATTCACAACTCGGCAACAATTTGAAGTTAGCATCGCAGAGTAAGCAATCTATGCAAGTAACCCAAGCCTACCAAACGAAACAGTGATGCCATGACTTCTAAACATCAGCACGCGCCAAAAATAGTCGATAAAGCAGACGTCGCCCCGCCACAAAAACAAGGCGACTCGCAATTGCATAATCAGGCGGCGTCACTTCTAAGCACGCAAGATAAAAAACATCACAGGCCTGCGCAGGACAGAACAGACGACAAAAAGCTTGATAAGAAACCTGAGCTGCCGCATTTAGAAATTACTGGCATCAAGCACAAATCTTCGTCTTCAAAACATCTCGATGGCCGTAAATCTGTGGCCGATCACGTCAAAAGTGGTGCCATAGTCGACAAGTCAGGTGATACAAAACCATCCGAACATGCCGAGCGCAAGCTTGAAGCCAAAAACGCCGATGACAAGTCACCACCAAAAATTACAGTAGGCATGCAAAACATTGATGGCTCGCCCGGCCCGCGCGTCAAGCCACACTTTAAAGTTAAACAAAATGGCCAGATTGAAATGAGTGGCGACCCTGAAAAGTTGCGCCCTAAAGAAATTAGCATTGTATTGGAACGCAAGGAGGGGCAATTAAATCCGACTGAAGCACAGAGCAAGGCCGCTGACGGCCTCGTCAAATATTTGTCTGCCAGAGTCAAATCGTCAAATGACGAGGCCAAACGCAGCGGCATCGAACTTGACGATCAAGACAGTGTAATTTCAAACCAATTAGAAAAGCGCGAGAAATTGCGCCCCAGCAAAGAGTTGCGCAACGTTACCGCCGAGACCAGGCGCAGTGTTGAGCAAACCCACCGCTTCCAAGGCGCCAGCGGCGTCGATATGCCACGGTCACAAACCGACCGCATGGGCTCATTTAGCACCCGTGATGTTCCGCGTCTTTCGGGGGAGAGCAGCAGAACAATGGGCATCAAGGAAGCGGTGGCGGGGTTGTGGAAACCCGACAAACAAGAGCCTTACGAGACAGTGCGCAAACATCCAGATGGCGGTTATCGCGTTGGTCGTTATGGTTTCTCCGGCGATCAAATCAATGGATTCCTCAAAGAGATTGGCAGCCCGCCTGACCCAGCCTTGATTGAAAAATTGATTGCCAGTGGAAAACTACCTAAAGATTTCGGCGAAAAACTAAAGGATCAAAAATTTGTCGACCAGCTAAAAGCACTGGCTGACAAATTAGACAAAGGCCAGCAGCCAAACAAAGAAGAAATCAAAACACTCTTGCCGAAAGTTTCGCAAGAAGCACTTGTAGGCATCATGATCGACGAAGCCAAAGACCAGGTGGGTGATAAGCCCGGCGCCATCGCCGCAGGTCTACTCTCAGGCCGCGCAGCCACCGACCTTTCTCCATCAGATGTAATTACACCAGAAGGCAAACAACTGAGCGATGCCGGCGATCGTTTATACGACTTAGCTACACAGCGCCGCCAGAGCGAAACATCAAATGAAGGAAACAGCGCAAAAGTTCCTGTTGGAAACAAGCGCGAACTGATTGAAACAGCTTTGACCAAAGCAGGAGTGCCGGTCTCAGCAGCCAACATCGCCGCGGTCAATTTAATTGTCACTAAAGAAAGCAGCTGGAATCCAAACATCGTCAACAACTGGGATTCCAACGCCAAGAAAGGCATTCCATCAAAAGGCTTGATGCAAACAATCGAGCCTACATTCAGGGCTCACTCAATAGCAGGGCACAAAAACATTTTCAACCCCATCGATAATATGATTGCCGGCATTCGCTACTCGGTATTCCGCTATGGCTCATTGCAAAACGTGCCTGGTGTCAAGGCCGTTAATCGTGGAGCCGCATACCGCGGTTACTAGGAATGGTGGATAATATCTGCCGTCTATAGTTATCGATGGCAAAAATGTTAAAAGACGTCCTCTCAGAAAATTTCGCCAAGTCGGGAATATTTGAAATTGAAGATCAGCATGGACTGCTGCGCGGCACCATTACTTTGCCGTCGTGCACCTCCGAACTATACTTTCAAGGAGCGCACCTAACGCGCTGGCAGCCGACTGGTCACGAGCCGGTTTTGTTCTTAAGCGAGCGCTCAGCATTTCTTCCCGGCAAAGCAATACGCGGCGGCGTGCCGATAATCTTTCCCTGGTTTGGGCCTCGCAGCGCCACTCCATCAAGCTCTCGCACAGATGGCCCCTCACACGGTTTCGCCCGTACAGCCGACTGGCAATTGCGCTCTGCCACTGTCGGTGGTGACTCAATAAGCCTGGAATTAAGTCTTGGGCCTGATGACGTGTCGCGCGGCCTTGGCTATGACAATTTTCTGTTGACCTATAAACTGACTATTGGTGCCGAGCTGCTGCTGCAATTAAAGGTGGAAAATCACAGCGACAATGCGCTGCATTTTGAAGAAGCGCTGCATACTTATTTAATGGTGGGCGACACGAAGCAAATAACAATCGCCGGACTGGCCGATACCGAATATCTCGACAAAACCGACGGCTTCAAACGCAAACTTGAAAAAGAGTCACGCTTAGTGCTTACTGGTGAAACTGATCGCCCATATGTAAATACTGAAGCGGCCGTGGCTCTCACGGATCCTGTACTAAAAAGAACAATTACTGTAAGCAAGGAAAATTCGCGCACCACTGTAATCTGGAACCCATGGTCCGAGCTAACCGCGAAGATGGCCGACATGAGCCCCGGCGGCTGGACACGCATGGTCTGCATCGAGTCTGCCAATGCCGGAGAAAACTCCATCACCTTAGAGCCAGGCGCGGAGCACACCCTCGAGACGCGCATAGTAACTTTGAATAGTAGTGACGCCTAGCTAGCTCAAAACTAAAACGATAACGGTTTAGTTTGCCAAATACCTCCTGACGGTCTGTCGCCAAAAGATCCGGGAGTCAGTCAGTCAATTAGTCAGTCAATTAGTCAGTCATACTTTGGTCGCATTCTCAACTTACTGTGCAGAGGTCAGCCACGACAGATATATAAAAGCAAATGCCAGTTCATGATTCACTATCGGCCCACCATGAAAACTTAGCCACTCGCAGCATTCAAAGCGATACGCTCAGTGCCAAATTAGCTCGTGAAGGCGCGCTTTTTCAGGGGCTACCTTCTGCGGTTTGGGCCGCGGCAAAAGACCACTTCACCAATGAAAAAAGTTCACTGGCAGCAGATGCTTTTATAGGAGTGGGAACCGGTTTAACTCTAGTAGCGGTAGCAAAAAACCCAGCAGTTTTTGGCCGAGCTTCCGCAGATTTTTTCAGCTCTGCTCTGGCACACAGCGGCAAAGTTTTCACTACACTTACCGCCCTCGATTGGACCCGACGCATAGGCGCGCCAGTAGTCGACACCTGGATCGATCCCAATAATCTTTCAAATGCTAAAAACATCCTCGCTCAAAATATTGCCACCGGATTGGTAGATTACGGTGTCGGTCTGGCCAGTGGTGCCACTGCAGCGGGTGTGGCGCACAAATTCTACAATCCAAAATTTTCACCTGTGCCCGTCAAAGATACGACCTGGCACAAAATTTACGAGTCTGAATTTCCTGCTGATGAAAGGCAGTCTTACGAATTTTTCAAAACCTTGAGCAAGCCAGGATCTATGCCTCACGTGCGCGTGCACGTCTCGCGCCACAAGAGTGAGACCAGGGCATTTTCAATGACTGCCGATTATGGCGAGGGCTCTGAAGGTAGAAAATTGCTCTTACCATACATCGCCGTTTCGCCTGAAATTCAATCAGGAGGAGTGGGCACAAGGCACTTGAAGCAGATGGTGGCTGAGCTGAAAAGCACGTATCCCACCGCCAAAGGAATAGTTTTAGAAGTAGAAAATCCAGACATTCCAGGCATCGGAGGCGACCTCCAAGCGCAGCGCCACAAACGAATCAACTGGTATCAGAAACGCGATGGCCAGGTTTTAGATCGACCATATTACTTTCCTTCTACCGTTGCAGGTGAGCCTCCTATAGCCGGGCATCTAATGTGGATCGGCTTTGGCCGCGGCGAACTGAGCAAAAAGGGCTTGGAAGAACTGGTGCACGACATTTATAAATATGGCTATAAACTCGATGCCTCAGATCCGCTCATGGCCAGCTTAAAGTCGAAGACTTGAAGAATTGAGGCATTGAAATTATTTTCAAGTAGTTGGCATAAATTTTGGCAGTCATATTTTGGTCGCATTTGCCCATTATTGTGCAAGTGTCAGTCAACCCAAATAGGTGCAGAAAAATGCCACTTCGCACAACCGAACAACCAGATAATCTTACTAATGGTCAGGCTCAAGACGCAGCAGTGGAGGAAGATTCACTCAGTGCCAAATTGGCCCGAGAAGGCGAGTTATTTTCAAGTCTGCCACTTGAGGCGCTGAAAGGCGCTTTAAACATGATGAAGGACGAGCCCGAAAAAGCGATACAAGCTGTGGCCGTGGGCGTTGTCGGCGGTTTGGTTTTTGGCGCTCTAACAAAAAATCCAGGGATGTTTGGCAAAACAATGTCGAGTTTTATCCACACCGGACTTGAGCACAGCGGCAAAGTTGCGGGCACGGTAGCGGCGGTCGATTGGGGTTTCAGGCTGGGAGATCCGGCTCTGGCTGTATGGAACGAACCTACAATTATGAGGGAGGCCAAACTCAAATTAGGCAAGAATGTCGGCGAAGGTTTCTTGCTCTACTCATATGCCAACACTGGTGCGCTACTAGGAGCAACAGTGGCCCACAAGTTTGTTAGGGCGAGCACAGCGCCGGGTCTCAATTTCACGCCGGCAAAAACCGGAGAAAAAATCAGCTTTTGGGATGATGCACCGCTTCTAAGCCATGTGGCAATACGTGTCTCACCATTAATTGGTCAAGACTTGACTAAGCAGCACTAGATTCGACGCACGTAATTTTCACGCAGTTGGCTATAAATTTCATTCTGTGAGTATCCCTTGGGGAAAACAGCGTGTCTGAAGACTTTACCAACACTGCAGTAAGAGACAATACAGCGCAACAACTCGAGTCGCAGGGCGACCACATCAACACCCAGGCGTCTGAAGCTTCACTGCGCGAAGTAAATAGTACTCCGGTTGATCCAAGTACAAAGCCAGACCTTGCCGCTGAATCAAAGGCCATGACGCAGGGAGACAATCCGACTCTACCTGATTTGGAAATAAGCGGGTTCAATGACACTGAGCGCGGCTCTGGTAATAAGGGCGATAGAAAAAATGAAAAGAAAGACGGATCTAAAGAAAGCGCCGAACCTACTCCTGAGCAGTTCAAAAAAGATGTTGTCGATGCCGTCAGTCGAGGTCACGTGAGCGAGCCAGGTGTTCGTGATGAGTTAGAAACTGTTGCCCAGCGCGCCTTTAAGGAAGGCGGCAACAAAGGCCTGGAAAAACTGCAAGGCGAACTCGATCAAGGTGTCAAAAAGAATTTCGGTGAGAAAGGCGGATTTGAAATGTCACCGGTGCAAACGAACGCTCGTGGCGACAAATTTGTGCACTTTGATTCAAGAACTTCAGGTACCGATAAACGCACCGGCAAAGAACTGGTTGAAACGCAGAGCAGTATTCTCAGTTTAGATTCACCCAAAACAAAAAAACATTAGGTAGTGTGCTTTTCAAATTTTATTTTTGAAAAGCAAAAAAACTATTGCGCACCTGAATTTCTTCTGGTACAAATTGAAATAGAAGGTTTGATGCCTTCTGAAAGCCAAATGGCTTTTCCGGTCCAAGTACTGTTCGATGTTCAGAAATAGTTCGTTCGTTCGATGTACTGTCCGATGTTACTGTTAATCCCATTTCAGTTCGATTTGTTCATGGTACGTTCCTCCTGAGTAGCAACGACGCTACCACTGTACTGATACTGTTGAATCAATGTCCAATTGTGTATTCCCTTCTGTTCTGACATGTTCTGACCTGTTCTGTTCTGTACTTGTCCAAACTGTTCGTGTTCTGTCGAGTCCATTTGTCCTGAACTGAAATGACTGACCTGATTGGGCCAAATCATGGCCACCAAATACAATGGCAGTCTTGCTTACGCAAGGCTGCCATTTCCCCTTTAAGCGCTTTAGTTTCAAAAACAGGTCGCCTGCCATTGCTCGAAAAACCTGGTAGCAACTATATGGATGAATAGATGCGATGCCAAAAAATTCAAGTAGACAGTCCGAGCGGTGAGCCACCATATGGTGGCCCACCGTTTCCCATGCACCTTACTCAATGTCCAGGATAAGGAATGCGTTCCAGGCGTTTGCGCTTGGTCGGTTTATAAGGCGCTATCGGCGCAGATTTAGATTTCTTTTTGGTACTTGGCGCGCGCGAGAATTCTTTGGAAGCAGCACCAGTGATGCTTACCTTTAGACTAAAGACCAGTTCGAAAGTGGCCACAGGAACCGTTTTATTTGTATTCATAATTCTGGGGGGATTATTTGAGTTAGAAGTTAGCGACCTTGCAGCTTGCGCAGAAGCATGGCGTAATAAATGGCGCGGTCGCTCCAGCGGCGATTAGGGCGCACACCGGCGCGTTTGGCATCAGACCACAAGCAGTAACGATCGAAAACCGCGCCTTCAAGGCGCTCAAGAGACCACGTGGAGCCATTGGCCACCGCTTCAGTCAGGCCGAGTCGGCGCGCCTTGTCAAGCAGAGTGCGGCGACGAATTTGTTTGTCCTCGTCCGATTCTGGCGAGAGAGTTGTATTTTTCATAGTATTTCAGTTATTTATTCTGGCGTCGTATTGACGCAATTTACGGTTGAATTTGCCGATAGCTACCTTTCCCTGGTCGCAGCGCTGTTGAACAGTAAGATTTCCGATGCGACCGATGAGCATCCAGGCTCTGGCTACATCTCGATGTTCCACGCATTCTGTGGCCAATTCGGTTAGTTCACATAACAGCTCAAAGCCAGCAGCACGAAGGGTGCCAGAGTTTCGGGCTTCAAAATTGCGAGTGCGCAGTGAGGCTTCAACTTGCCAGACGTCATTGCCCAGCGCATCGACACGCGCCTTGAGAGCACGACATTTGGCGGTGGCCAGCAAGTAGCCGATCACGAACAAGGCGAAAACTGCCAGCAAAGTAAATACGAAATAGAGTTCTTGATTCATAATTTAGATATTTCTGGTTTGAGTTAGTTGTTTCTGCTCTTAGTTGTCTTCTGCAAGACAATCCAATCCCGCCACGTGGAGGCGGCAGATAGGGATCAAGCAAACAAGGCTCGTGTAGCCAAGTTTGCTGCTAAGGTTATGGCTGCTGTCAGATTTATGCAACCAATCGCAGGTTACACAAGCGAACAGCCAAGCTGTTTGAATTCTTGTACTATTCGCCCGTCCGGTAAGCCACCGAATCTAGTGCGGCAGGCATGTTGCAAAACACTTAGCTCACAGTGAGGCAGTAACCGGCGCAATCCCCTAACTGTTTTCAAAATGCAGACTTCGGTGTGCACGCCGCAAAAGCGAAAGCGATCGCATCTGAAATCAGACCGGGCAAAGGCGTGCAGGATTTGCTCAGAGCCATCGTCTTCGTTAAATTGCTTAGTCTTGTCACCAAGCAGCATTCGCCGTGCAGTATCTTGCAGATCTTTGACGACATAAATTACGCGGCTGTAGCCGGCAAGCAATTCAAGCAGGCAGTCATGCGACTTACCAAGCCACACAGGGTCGTATTCCACTATCACAATGGCGCCGCCCCCTTGTTTTGTTTGCTCGATTTCATACCTGACCGCTGCAAGCAAGTGGAGGTCATTACTCACCTTGAACGCAGCCTGCATGTCATTTATCACTAACGCCGACGATAACAGTGACATCACTTTGCTTTGCTACAGCCGAACTCCAGCTCTTGCGCCCGGGCGATACGCGCGGGGTAAGAAGTGGCGTCCAACTTGTTGATGCCGTAGAGGTGAATTACGGCGATACCATGTGGAGAAGCACTCATTGCCACGCTGGTGACATGGCCGATTTCGCAAATGCCGTGCTGGGCGTCTCTGGCCAATATGACATTTGCCGGAGCTACACCTTCATTGTCGCGATACGACATCAGGTCGCCACTACTAATGGTGCCATCGCCATCTACATCAAGAGCGGCGAAGTGTTGCAAAATCCACTGACTCAAGGCCGGTGCTTTCAATACCGCAGAGCGCATACTGCGCCGGTGAATTGTGCAGTAGCAAGTCAGCGGCGCGAGCAACGCACAGACACCGAGCGGTAAAGCCCAGGCGTGCTGAATATTGAGGCGCTGAGCAAAAGCAATGGTCAGCGGTATCGCCACCAGAGGAAAGATTGTGACCAGAAGCTTGACCGGGCGGCGCGTTGTGATGCACATGCGAATGAACATGGCCATATTGCCTATGGCCAGAAGGAGAAGCAGTGAACCGATAGTATTAGGTGGATTCATATTTTTGGTAGCTGTTAATCGAGTTTTCGAGTTGAGGTTTAGAGAACAAATTCGGCACCGTCCTGGCGTTTGGCCAGCTCGGCGCGAAAGTCTTTTCCAGGTAAAATGATCTCACCGGTGGTGCCGACCATTTGCAGGCAGCGCGAAACAACGCGCCCCATTTTGTCGCATTTGGCCACACGCGCCAGAATGCCGTCGTCGCCAGTGAGGCGGAAATTGCTCGTCATCAGCGCAAAAATGCGCCGCTCATAGAGCATGCTGATGAAGTGCATGAAAGACTTGAGGTCGGTGGCCGGATGCAGAGCGTCGATGTTCTGGTGCTCGGCGAAAACGTCATCAATCACCACCACAGATGCGCCGCCATATTCGCTGGCAGCCGTCATGTGGTCGTGAAGAAAATCGCCTCGCGAGAGCACCATTTTGCCCAACAGCTCTGGCTTGTGTTCCGCTACATGGTTGATTACTGCTTCCACCAGATGGGTTTTACCGTGACCAGGGTCGCTGGTGAGAAACATCAAACGACCGTTGGCAAAGGGAAAATCGTCGCGCAAAATGGCATCGTGTTTGGCCACGATCTGCGCCGCTAAGGCCTGCAGACGATCCACCACCGGCTTTTGCTCCGGGCTATAAAGCTCAAAGCTGGCAAAGGTATTTTCAGGCCGCACTTGAGCCAGTTTGTTATGCCAGTAAGTTTTTCCTGAGGCAATGGTGATTTTTTCCACCCCATATTTGTGTAAGGCGGCACGGCGGCCGGCAAGGTTGAGATCAAATTTCATAGTTTTGAATTTTACGTGTGTCGTCAGGTCAACTTGAAAGAGTGCACGACGCTATTAATCGGCACTCGAATTTTCATAGTAAGTAGTACTGCGATTTGGTTGATGTTATTTGCCGCCAAGCGGGCTGGTTTCACACAAGTGTTCTCACACCAATCCACTGAGGGAAGGGAAAGGCGGGAGAATGATTGGGTGAGGCTTTGGCTTGAAGGCGGGTCGGAGAGTCCTGCGGAAAAATTGAGATACGAGAGATACCTGAACATAGTTGCCAAGAGTAAGCTAGAGCAAATAAAGACGGTGCTCTCACGCCGGTGCCCCAAGGGGCCTAAGATTAAGTAAGCAGGCGGCTGTCGGCAACTTTAGAGTCTTAAGGTGCATGCCGTCTGTTGAGAGCACAACGGCTCTAGTGGTGATTTCCCCTGCGTCAAAATGCGATCAGAAGGTGGCACGAGGGTAGCCACAAGAAGTTGGTAAAACTCACGCTAAGTACTTCACAGATTCGCGCAACCTGTCACAGGGCCGGTTCTATCAGTCACGCCATGGGGTTTTGTGAATATCTATAGCTTTAGGACTCTTTTTAACTTCGCCCGGTTTGAACTACGAGAAGAAAGAACTAGGTTTGACATCACAATCCATTTTCTCCCCTTTCACCCCGGTTACAGCCAACCCTAGCCACCATTGCCATATCAGCATCTCTAAATCTTCCCTCAAGGGACTGCTGGATCACCCTCTAACACCAATATGTTCTATTCATTCTTAGACTTAGCCTTAGACTTAGCCTTCGCTTCGGCCGAAGACGTTAATCGGGTTACGGGCATCGGGCTTGCGATTCTCGCTTGTGCGGTAGTCTGTGCCCTGACCCACTATTTCAGCGCTGAAAACCGCCGACATCGACGTCTAATCGCTCTTATTCAACAGGTGCAAACAGCTGTGCGGCATATCGCGGTCAGCGCTGAAACACGCGACATGCTGCCCGCTGCTGTGCACGAATTTTACCGGGCAAAAAAGCTCAAGGCCACCAGGCCTGCCCTACCTCTCACACTTCAACAGTCGATGTTGCTCTGCGAACAGCAGTGCCTGCAAATTCTCGAACGGGCGAGTAGAGAAACCATTCTCGCTTTATCTACCAGCAAGAAGCTCGGTCAAGTGTCTCGGTTATTTGAGAAAAGCGACCTCGACTATAAGCTGCGCAGGCAGGTGCAGGCGAAATATCGACAGGCAGCCCGAGCACTTGTGCTGAAGCGCTATATTCTGGCCGACAACTACGCCGACGAAGCTCTAGCGCTGCTCGAAGGAACAAACAAAAAAACGCTCAGCTAAAAACAGCCAATTGTCAAAAAATGAAACTCGTCACCTACATGCGACGACCTGTCTGTCGCTTCCCCCAATTGTTAGGAGACAAACCTGACTCCACCACAGATTTAGAGCGTTATCACAACGCTGTAGAGGCCGCGGTAAAACTTGAACATGCGGGCTTGCAAGTGATGCTCAGTTGTCGGCAAGATCACTACTTGCTCAATGTCATTCAAAACGAAATTTTGCATGACGCCGCTCGCATTGCGTTCTCGAGGGCGGTGGGAGTATTTGAAAATCTGCACGCCGTGCGTGTGCAAGAGCTTGTCTGCCGGCGCCAGCGGCAATTAACAGCCATTCAGCCTATGCAGGCCGAAGTGATCGCGCTGCGTGCGGCCTGCGAGCTAGAAATCAAGGCCTGTCACCGCGAAGAAACCAGGCTGGGATGGCAAAAGAATGACGCCTACGCGCTGCTCAAATGTGCTGCGCAAGACGAACATCGCACGGCGACGATTATTGCCGCAGAAATTGGTCGACCCATAGACCCAGTTGTAAACGCGCTACCTGAGCGGCTCAAGCAGTACGAGGCAGCTTACCTGAAAGAACTTGAGCAGCTAACTAACGAAAGTCAGCTAAAGGTCAAGGCCCTCAAGAACAGCTGCGAAGAAAAAATTGCTCCAATATGGCGAGAATATCTAGAAGCCACCGCCAAAGTCGAGAGCGATTTCCAAACGCTGTGTAACCAGGCGAAAGAAGAGTGCGAGAGTGCCATTACCAGTGCGCAGACGGAACTCGAAACCTGCCTCACTGCCAGCCGCGCGGCCATCGACGCAGTTTATGCGCCCTTTTACGCAGCAGAGCGGGCGCTGGAATTAGCGGCAAAAGCACTATTGCAGCAAATGCACGAAGTTCGCGCCGGCAGCAATCAACTTGTGGCCGACGCCATAAGCAAAATGTACAGTCAGGGGCTATCAAAAGCAGAAAAATCAACAAACAAAAACAAGGTCGACATCGAAATCGAGATCAACTCAGCCTTCGACATCGACACTACAGGTGGTGCTTAACGCAGTAAATCGATAAATCACTCAAACAAGCCTTAGTAATCAATTCAACTGTCTACAAAAATGTCAATCGTCTTCCTGATCATCTTCGCTCTAGTGCTGGTTGCAGCCTACAAACTCGGCCTCAAAACCGAACAAGACAATGTGCTGGGCGGCGTCTGCGCCGGCATCGCCACCTACACCAAACTTCCACCCAATCTCATACGCGTGCTCGCCTGCGTGCTCTGCGTGGTCACTGGCGGCATCGTGGCACTGCTCTACATCGGCTTGTGGATAACATTGCCGGCTCGGGAGCAATAAAAATCGTTCCTATCTCCATTCAAATCAAACTCTATGATCACAAAAAAACCTTCGCTCAAATTCCTCGTCACCATTGCGGCCATGTTGGCGGTATTCTTATTCGGCCAATACATTGGCGGTACCTTGCACCAATTTGTTAAAGCAGGGCTGGTGGCCATGGCTATTCAACTAGTGGTGGGCTTTATCGCCGCTGCAGTCACCTTGACGCCGGTAGGTACTGCACCTTCCATCTCGGTGCGTAACATTATGCTGCGTGTCGGAATAGTCTGCTTGATTGGCGCCCTGATTCTGGGAGGGCTTGCTGAAGCCGCAGGCGTTCTAATTGGCGTCGACTGTGGACTCCGTTATCACCGCAGCGTGCTCTGAAGCGAGCTACCGATCACACCAAAGCTAGGCCCTGACCAGGGGCCTAGTCTTTGCCCATATTTTACTACTCTATACAGTATGAACTACAAAATCGAAAGGGAAAGAAAGGGAGAGAGGATAGGACATCCTCTCCTCCCTGCTTGTTGATCGCAGCTGCCATCCCAATACAATAAATCTACCGAGCGAAATCTACGCTGAGCAAAACTGCTTCGACTTGACTCTTCGCAGCATTAGCAGTGCAAGCCGCCGTGACAAAGCTCGATCAAAGCCTAGACGGCTTAATTGCCTTGCGGCTTGAGACGAAAGTTGTCACGCATGTCGACAAGCATCCATGCCTCCATCTGCGGTGCACCAACCGTGCCCATGATCTGCTCTTCGGTCATGAGTTGGCCGCCAGCGGGAGCATACCAGACGTGGCCCTTGAAGACAGTGCGCTGACTGGCGTGATAGACGTACTCGAGCCGCTCACCGCCGTCACAGACGACCTCGATCAGGGCATACTGACCGGCGACGTGGGTATTCAGGCGCAGGCAATTGACGAGGTTGCCACCAGACGGTATCGTCGCCAAATCTTGGTCGACCAGACCTTGCAGAAAAGCCGCATCAGCAGCAGGCGGATCGACCGGATCGCGATTGCAGGCACTGAGGGCAGACAGCACCAGCAAGGCGACAGAAGAAGCGATCAATTTCGAGTTCCAGGATTTCATATGATTCCAATCAAAAAGCTTGGGGCCGATAAGGACAGACCCAAGTGGAAGGACGGAGGGGGAAAAGAAAAACCGAGCACGAGGGCTCGATACAGTTGGGACGTGCCACAATGCCAACAGGCAACAAAGTGAGAAAATTATCAGAGCCACCGGTCAAATTCAGTGAGCTGATAATCACGGCCACGTAGAAGACAGCACACTGTCGGGAAATGAGAGTTCGAATAGGATTATTCTTTTTGTTTTTGAAAGGTTGTTTGCAACTTATGAGTAGAGTGTTGAGATATAACTTTCATCCTAATTAAGGCCACTCTGACTAATCAACTTTAAGTAAATTTTCCAATCAAAAAAGACTGGCGAACAACACAAGCCGGTATTGCCAGCACATCATTCAAAACGGCAATGCTTATTGTGTTTCAAGACCTGCTTGAGCAGCTACTACAGAAAGACCAGAGCCAGCGCAAAGTAGTCGCTGCGCTAATCGTTACAAAAGGAAACCACTAGCGCAGCGTCACCGCCAGTAGTGGCATAAACAAAAAAAAAGACGAAGCAAAAGCTTAAGCAATCGCCACGCAGCAAAATACGATCTCACAGATCGCCTAAAATAATTCACACGCCTGTGCCGGCAATACCCTGCAAACAGATCGTTTAGCGGTCCAAGCAACACTTTAGTTAGACAACTTTGGCTTTTTGTGGGCGAAAAGACCAGCAGAATTATAACTTTACTAAGTTCCGGTTTTACCAACAACTACATAGAACAGTAGCGCTATTTTTTAGAGTAACGGTTCGGCAAGCACAGGTATATGCAGTTGGCGGACTAGTTTCAGGAGATCTGCCATGCTTTAATTTGGCAATA